>WFTN01000178.1 GCA_015485455.1 Planctomycetota bacterium
GATCAGCTCCCATTTGCACGTCCGTAAGATAATCCATCAGAAGATAGGACCGATGGATGCATCCCAAGACCCTACGATCGGCGTAAGCCAAGACTCGGGGAGTGCGAATTCCGATCATCTCAAGGTAGTAACCTCTTTGGTAAGCGGAACGAGCTCGGGAAGCGGCGAATTGATGTTTGACGAGATTGCGGTATTTCTTGAGATTAAATCTCTTGAGAAGGGCGGGACCGTCGGTTTTGGCTACGGTGGTGGCCCGAGAATCTTTGATGAGCGAGTCTCCGGGCTGCAAGAATTTGTCCGGGTTTTCTAAGACCAGTTTGTGGGCGTCGGACATAACGTCGTGACGGGCATGCCACACAAGGCCCCCAGCTTGTATCGTTTTGAAGTCTCGGTTGGTGTGAAAACAACGTTCGATTTCGCCGTTTATGTGATCTCGCATGGCGGGTTCGATTTGGGTTTCCAAAGACCTTCTTGCTAGATATGTTTCTGCGGCTTGTCGTCGCCTACGGGGGCTGGCTCCGTGCATGAGGGACCACAATTGGGAGAGGGCTAAGTGGGGGATGTCGACATGGGAACGCTTGACTAAGTCGACCTCTTGAACCGAAGGCAACCCAGATTCATCCCAGGAAAGCGCACTGGGGGAGGGGTCATTGATGAAGTAGCCACGATCATGGATCGATGCCACCATTTCAATGAGACGTTTGTTGCGGTCTATGTCTTCGGCGCTAAATTCGCTCATCGGCGTCCTTGAGCAGTTCTTTCTTGGCTTCCTTCATCCACAGGAGGAAGGGAGCATGATATGGTGCGGAAGTACTGAGTGAAACTGTGAATTCTTGGAGAATAGAAAGGTTCGGGTGTTGGAAGAGCCGAAGCAGTTGAAAACCGTTGGTTCTGGCCGTTTGTGGGGGACTTCAGCGGGTGAAGAACTCTTAGATTTCTTGGGTTTGAGTACGCTTTTGGCGGTTGAGGAATTCTCTGGGGGGGAGGTTGTGAACGCTGGTGGCCACCGTTTGGTCCGAAAACTCCAAGGCCCCCAAGGGGAAATCGCTTATTTGAAGCAGAGTTTTCGGGCATCTGGTGGGGGCTTATTTCAGAGCGTGCTGAAACGCGGCAAACGCTATTCGGCCAGCCGCTTGGAAGCTGCCAATCTCCTGCGCCTGGGAAAGGCGGGATTCACCTGCGCTGAGGTCTTGGCTTTTGGAGAAGACATCAAAGGGTTGTCGGAGGGTTTTTCATTCCTTCTGACCCTTGAAGTGGCGGGGGACGACCTGGAAACTTATTTGTCTGGTCACATGAAAAGCTACTGCCGCACTGAGGACCACGACTTGGCCGTCATCTCTGCTCTTGTTGATTTGTCGACTCGCTTGATCAATCTGGGATTCTATTTCGAAGACCTTGTCCCTAAACATATTTATCTGTCCCAGGATAAAGAAGGGGGAGTCGTTCTCAGCTTAATTGACGTGGCCCGTTTGGATGTGTCTAAGGCGAAATCTGTTGCGCGAGGGGCCAAGATGCTGGCGAAGCTGAACGTCAATTTGCCCTTAGCCCAAGTGGGGCATTCCAGCCGCATCCGTTTCCTGCGCGCCATCGAACTTAAGACTCACTTGTCTCTCTTCACCTCTACTCACGAAGAAACAGAACGACTCTTAGCAAAGCGTCGCTATCGTTTTGTCCTGTCGCCCTATACTCGTCCGCCCAATCCAAAGTTGTTGCGTTCAAGCAATGGGAGGCAAGCTTGGGTTGCGGACTTTGTAGACCCCCTGAAGCTGGCGCAAATTGACGCAGGTCCCGTTGATACTTTCGAATTCGCCAAGTCTGAACCCGAGGCCCAGATGTTGGTGGTGGAAGGCAGCCATGAGGATATCAAGCTGATGGTCAATCTTCACAGTGCGCTTTCGGGCTGGGTGAAAAAGTCTGACTTGGTTGGCTGGGAGATCGGCTCTGGGGATGCTCAGCAGTCATGGGCTGGATATTGCCCCGCAGACGCTCCTTGGTTGAAGGATTCTCTCGCCACATTAGCGGATTCCAAAGGGGCTATTCTTGCCCATAACCTGAGCCAAGTCCTATCAGCCTTTTTGCAAGTGGGGGTGTTGCCTGGGCATGACCTCTTGGGGGTTCTCAAATGGCAGAACGATGTCATTATTGCTGAGTTCAAACCACCGTTCAGAACCAAAGATCTAAACGTCGATAGTTTGGGGATTCAGTTGGCTGAGGAATTGACCGGGATTTTGGGCCCTAGAAAAGCTGAATCACTGGTTCGGCTGGTCCAGATAGGCCGTAGAGGGCCTTTGGGGAGTCGGATGACTCTGGTTCGGTGAAGCCTCTGGAGACCTGGGTGGTGTTCAGCTAACCTCCGGTGGAATTTGACGTTTGAAAGAGATTCGATGACTGACAGCAAAGATCAAGTCCCTGAGGATGATGCCAAGGCGATTGGCCGGGGTGCCCTTTACCTCACAATGACAAAATTGTGGTTTATGGTGAGTGGTTATGTCGTTTATTTCGGGCTTCCTCGTTTGTTGGGAGCGGGGGAAGAAGGCAAGGCGCTTTTTGGCAAGTATCAAGTGGCCATCGGATTGGCGAGTATTGCCAATGCTCTGGCGGTCCAGGGAACAACCCAAGCGATTGCACGTTTCGTCGGCCGCGGCAAGGTCGGCGGCATCCGGGCCTCGGCAATTCGGCTGCAAGCAATGCTGGGAGGCGGAGCATTCCTGATCTTGTTCTTTGGCGCCCCTTATTTGGCTTCGGGTTTGTATAGCGATGCTAGTTTGACCCGACCTTTGCAATGCTCGGCATTCATCACTTTGTTCTATTCTTTCTATGGCATTTACATGGGTTACCTCAATGGCAGCCGTGCTTTTGCCAAGCAAGCTTTGGTGGACTTCTCTTTTTCGACATTAAAAGTGATTGGCGTCCTCTGTGGTGCTGCTTTGCTGAAGGATGTCATTGACCCAGTTTCTGGCCCAATCATTGGGTGGGCAGCAGCAGCTTTGGTGGTCCTCGTTATGGGGCGAATCCTTTGTGGCCCCGCGATTGCAGGCAACGATGTCTCTGTCAGTGAGCTCTTCAGGTTTCAGACATTTACTATGCTGGTGGCCGGTGCCGCCACCGCTGTGGCCAAAACAGATTTACAGGTGGTGAAGATTGGCTTAGAGAAATTCCACACCCTGAGTGAAACAGAAATCGATGCCATAGCGGGGGAGTATTCAGCGGCTCAGGTGTTTGCCACCATTCCCTACCAGATGGTGTTTGCCATCACCTTCATTCTCTTTCCCTTGGTAACTGCCGCCTCAGATAACGATCTTGAGAAGTTGCGTGGCTATGTCAAACAAACAACACGCTATGCAGCGATGATTGCTGGTTGTGTCGTTTCTCTTTTTGTTGCCTGCCCAGAACGTACGCTCATGGTCCTTTTTCGTCCCGAGTATGCCGATGGTGCAGGGGCCTTACGCTTCCTTGCTCTGGGTTATTTTGCCTATTCCGTCTTCTTCATCATGGTGTCGATCATCACAGCGAGCGGCAAGCCTGCTGTGAGTTTGGGTCTCGTGGCGACGACCTTCCTGCTGCAGCTTGTTATCGGTTTCCCTTTGGTGGCTACTGTCGGATCTGTGGGGGCAGCGATAGCCACGATGATCGCTATGGCTTGCGGGCTCGTGATTGCCAACATCTACGCCAAGAAGAACTTTGGTCAGGGGGCAGACTGCAGTGTGATGCTCAGAATCGTGGGTTGCGGAGCTCTTGTGGGGTTCGTCGCCCATATTCTTTTGGCCCGTTCTACTTTCTGGGGTGGGAGTGGGGTTTTGGCCAACATTGGTGGCACAGGACTTGTTTCTAAGCTACTCACTGCCGGTGGATTCAGCGTCTTGGGCGTTTGTTTCATTGCTCTTTTGGTCATCACACACGTCTTTGACGACAATGACAAAGCCAGATTTATGAAAGTCGTGAAGCGCGGCAAATGATCGACGGCGTGAAAATCACGGTCACAGTTCCGGCATACAACGAAGAGCCTCTCATTGAGCGCACGATTCGCTCGATCCCAGAGATCGTCGACCAGATCATCGTGGTGGACGATGCCTCCACCGACCAAACGGTGAAACGCGTTGAGGAGTTAGCTGATAGCCGGGTTAAGCTGATACGCCGCAAGAAGAACGGTGGGGTGGGAGCGGCTATTGTCAGTGGCTACAGAAGTTTCCTCGAAGAAGGAGGGGACATCTGCGTGGTTATGGCAGGGGATGCTCAGATGGACCCTTCTGACTTGATCCCATTGCTCCAACCCATCATGGAAGACCGAGCGGACTACGTCAAAGGCAATCGCTTGGTGACTTCTGACGTTCGCAGTGTCATGCCCAGAGAACGATTCCTTGGCAACATTGTTTTTACCATGTTGACTAAGATTGCCAGTGGCTATTGGCATGTGGTTGATTCTCAATGTGGCTATGCGGCGATTTCTCGTCGTACCCTGGAGCTGATCGATTTGGGCAGTGTCTATGAACGTTATGGCGTCCCCAACGACTTGTTGATCAAACTGAATGTGGTGCAGGCCCGGGTTTGTGATGTCCCGGTGCGGGCTATTTATGACCAAGAAGTTTCGGGGATAAACCCTTGGACGGCGATCCCCAAGATCAGCCTACTTTTGCTCCGTGGTTTCTGGTGGCGGATGTGGCAGCGTTATGTGCTGCGCGATTTTCATCCTTTGGTTTTGCTCTATTTCTTCGGGTCGTTCTTTACCACCGTTGGCATCGCCGGGGCCGCTTGGGTAGCATCTCTAAGACTTTTCGTTGACCAAGCGGTCACTTTTCCCACCGTTGTGAGTATTGCCATCTTGCTCATCGTTGGCATTTTGTCCCTTCTCTTCGCCATGACATTCGACATGCTGCATAATAGTGATCTCAAGGTGCGGGCCTGATGAACATCATTGTCCCTGCTACGTCTTTTCCGCGTTGGGATGATGACGCCGCTGGACGATTTGTTTTTGATCTTTCGAAGGGACTCTCGGAATTGGGACACACCGTGACTCACATAGTCCCTCGGAGCGACCAGGGCAGTGACTCTGACTTAACTTGTCCATCGGGGCTAACCGTGAGGACCATTTC
>WFTN01000179.1 GCA_015485455.1 Planctomycetota bacterium
ATTCTCGACCAGAGTTTCCCCCCAACCAAACTTCAAAGAGTTTGGATTGGGGGTTGGTTCGACCACAATGTTGATGCTTTCACTCATGATGTTTTCTTAACCCTGTTTCGAAATCAGGTTGAGTGCGCTGCCCGCTTTGAACCATTCGATCTGTTCAGCGTTCAGCGTGTGGTTCAGGGTTGCTGTATCTGATGAACCATCGCTGTGCTTAATGACCATAGTCAAAGTACTTTTGGGCTCAAGATTGGCGAGACCTTCGATGTTGATCCGGTCGTCTTCGAGAATTTTGTCGTAGTCAGCAGGATCTGCGAAAGTCAGAGGCAAAACACCTTGCTTCTTTAAGTTCGTCTCATGAATTCTCGCAAAAGAACGGACAACAACTGCTTTCGCTCCCAAGAATCGAGGTGACATGGCAGCATGCTCACGGCTCGAACCTTCGCCATAGTTAACATCGCCGATGGACACCCATCCATGGCCGTTTGCTTTGTAGTTTCTTGCGATAGCAGCGTAGTTCTTACTGGTTTCGCCGCTCAGTTGGTCACGTCCCATGCCAGCTTCGCCGGTAAAGAAGTTGATGGCACCCAAAAACATATTGTCAGAAATCTTGTCCAAGTGGCCTCGATAACGAAGCCAAGCGCCGGCGGGGGAAATGTGGTCTGTCGTACATTTACCTTTGGCCTTGACCAAGACGATAAGGTCTTCCAAGTCTTTGCCGTCCCAAGGCGCAAATGGCTCTAAGAGCTCAAGGCGTTCGGAGTTCTCTGCCACATCAACAACAACTTGTGAGCCATCCTCGGGCGGATCAATCAAGCCGCCATCCGCTTTTTCAAATCCATTGGCGGGTAAAGCGTCAGCAACAGGAGGCTCGAATTTGAACTTCGTGCCATCAGCAGCTTCCAGCTCGTCGGTCATCGGGTTGAACCCTAAATCGCCAGCGAATGCCATCGCCGTGACAATCTCGGGGCTGCCGATAAAACCAAGGGTTTCTGGGTTAGCATCGTTGCGACCACGGAAGTTACGATTGAAAGAGGTGATGATGGAGTTTTTGTCACCCTTTTTGCTGTCATCACGTTGCCATTGGCCAATGCATGGACCACAGGCGTTAGCCAGAACCGTCGCCCCCACAGATTCCAAGGCTTCCAACTGGCCATCCCGTTTGATGGTTTCGAAAACCTTGTCAGAACCAGGAGAAACCCACAACTGGGTCTTTGTCTTGAGGCCCTTGGCCTTGGCTTGGTTCACCAAGTGAGTGGTGCGCCCGATGTCTTCGTAGGACGAGTTGGTACAACTGCCAATGAGAGCCGAAGAGAGATTGCGGGGATAGTCGTTTGCAGCACAATCTGCTGCCATTTGACTGACTGGACGTGCCAAGTCTGGAGAGTGCGGGCCGACAACGTAGGGCTCGAGAGTGTCCAGGTCGATCTCGACAACCTCATCATAGTACTTCTCTGGATTCGCCAAGACTTCGTCATCGGCTGTCAGGCAACCAGCAAATTCTTTGGCCAAGTCGGCGATATCCCCACGCTCAGTGAGGCGCAAGTAATCTCCCATGGCTTCATCGTAAGGAAAAACAGAAGTCGTAGCACCAAGCTCTGCTCCCATATTCGTGATCGTAGCCTTGCCGGTGCAAGAGATGCTCGTGGCACCTTCTCCAAAGTACTCAACGATCTTGTCGGTTCCTCCTTTGGTGGTGAGCAAACCGCAGAGTCGAAGAATGACATCCTTGGGAGATGTCCAGCCATTCAACTGACCTTTGAGATGGACGCCAATCAGCTTGGGGTATTTCACTTCCCAAGGAAGCCCAGCCATGACGTCCACGGCATCGGCACCCCCGACACCAACGGCAATCATGCCCAGGCCGCCGGCGTTGGGTGTGTGAGAGTCAGTGCCGATCATCATCCCACCGGGGAAAGCGTAGTTTTCGAGAACCACTTGGTGAATGATGCCCGCTCCTGGTTTCCAGAAGCCAATGCCATACTTCTGAGACACGGAGCTGAGGAACTTATAGACTTCGTTGTTGTTCTCATTGGCAACATCGAGGTCGGCATCTGCGCCTTTACGAGCCAGAATCAAGTGATCGCAATGGACCGTGGATGGCACAGCCGTTTTCTTCTTGCCCGCATGCATAAACTGCAAAAGGGCCATTTGCGCCGTGGCGTCTTGCATGGCAACACGGTCCGGGCGCAGAAGAGAATAGCTGGAGCCCCGCTCAAACTTGGAGCCATCGAAATCGTCAGCGTGGGCCACCAAGATTTTCTCGGCCAAAGTGAGACCCCGACCAAATCGATCTCTTGCTTTTTGGTGAACGTCTTTTGATTTCTCGTAAAGGGCACGAACGGTTTCAGCGGTGATCTTAACCACGGGTATTCTCCTTGAGACGGGATGCGGGAGCGGGCCACGGCCCGGGAGAAGATGATAACGCCGAATGGGAAAAGAATCCACGGTCGGAAGGCCGGATTTAGCCTATCCCAAGCACCTGGGCTTTCCCGACTCTCACGGGGCTTTCGTGATTTCTTTCCCGACATCAAGACTCGGAACTCGCAAAGCAGCTTATCTGTACGCCCCAGCAGGTCGGCACAGCAGACAATCAGGCCCGGGGAGGCACAATCCGCAGCCGTACAAGGGTCCAGAGCCCCCGAGCAATTTCGGCACGTGAAATCTTTGACTGCCCGGCCCTTCGGTCATGAAAGACAATAGGGACTTCGCCAATGGAAAACCCAGCCCGGGTGACCCGAAAAATCATCTCCTCCAAGTAAGAATAGCCGTGGGACAAAACGGTTTCTGGTTTGATGCGCAGCAAGACCTCTCGGCGATAGAGCCGAAAACCCGCAGTGCAATCTTTCGCCGGGATCGACAGAATCACGCGGGTCAAAAAATTCGCTGTCGCCGAAAGAGCCCGCCGGCCAAGTCCCCAGTTTTCGATGCGTCCACTTTCAACGTAGCGCGACCCAATCACCAAATCGTGGTCATCCATAGCTTGGATCATTTGGGGAATCACCTCGGGGTCATGGGAGAGATCAGCGTCCATGGTGATGACAGCGCCAGCGCCATGAGCCAAGGCCCACTTCATCCCAGCGGCGTAGGCACTTCCAAGACCGAGTTTTCTTGGCCTTGAGATCAAACGGATTTGTGAGTTTAGGCGGGATTGTTCGATGATCTTAGCCGCCGTGCCGTCGAAGGAGTTATCATCAACAAAGACGATCTCATCAACCTGTTCAATGGCTAACAGTCTATGGACAAGTTCATCGACATTATCGACTTCATTGAAGGTGGGAACAACAACAGCAAGCCGCAAAGTTTTCTTTTCGGTCACAATCATGCTCTTCTAATCGTTCGCCGAGCAAGACTGCCCAAGAAGTCACCAACAATCACAATGGCACTATTCACCAGAATAAAGAAAACAGCCTTGTCATAGTGAAAGAAGGCAAAGGCATGATCAATGTGCAGCCCCAAGGTGTGAATGGCGAGAATTCCCAGAATAGCCGTTTCTCGAATGCATGTTTCCCAACGATAGAAGAAATAAACCAAGAACTGTCGATAGGCGCGAGGCCCCACTCCCAACATCGAAACTGCAAGCTTCCCCGCTCCTAAACCTGCCAAGGCGTGGAGAGGTTTCGGTTCTAAGTCCTCCACACTTTCGCTGGTCAACTTGGCCAGAATTCCGGCGTTATGCAGCGCCAATGCCAACACCCCTGCTAGAGCCACAGGACCAAGAAGGATGAGCAACAAGAAAGCCCAAACGAATTCTGGAATCGCCCGAAGTAACAGTAAGATCGAACGTGCCATAAGAAAGAGGCCATAGCGCCCTCCACGCTCCCACCTGGAGCCCTCATCATCGGCGGGCAAAAACCCTCGGCGTAGAGCAACATTGCGCGAAGCCGGCAGAACCAAGAAAGCAGCGCAGATCGCCGCGAGAACAATGGCAAGAACAGAGATCGAAACGGTCTCAACAACTCCTGACCAACCGATTTCAGCCCAAGTTTCTTGAGCCCAGCCAAAAAACAAATCGCTATCCCATTTGCCATGAATGTGGCCATACTCATCTTTCACCCGCAGGGGAAAAGGAATGACGTCAGCGACAAAGCGAGGTTGCACATGAAAACGACTCTTTCCGGTAACCGGATGAGTGAGTCCCAAATCGAGGGCGAACCAACTGAGTGCACAGCAGGAAGCAAAAATGGCAGTTGAAAAGAGCAACACCCGATCGCCGGGGCTCTTCTTCTTCAGGGCTCGTATAGCCTGCAATCGTTCTTCTCGATTCATCGCCATGCTGTCAGCCTCCTGCGCAACACGCCGCTGACCATCTCCGTGGTGATAAGAACAAAGAACAAGACATAGAGGTAGGTCCAGGCTTCCCGATAGAAATTATATCGCACGGCGCTGTGAATGCTGAGTCCAAGAGTTGGAAAACCGATAAAACCAAGAATCGCGCTCGATCGCAAAGAACAATCGAAACGGTAGAACGTGTACGAGAGCATCGAGCTGGCGGCCCGAGGCAAGAGCCCAAAAACGAACATGGCGAAATTGCCAGCACCACAATCTCTCAGTGCGCCAGCCGCATCCCGGTCGGTTTCATCAAGAAGCTCGGCATAAATGCGACCGAAAGTCGCCACATAAGGAATAGCCAACGCCAAGATGCCACATGTTATGCTCAGTCCGAAAATTGCCACCCCTAAGATAGCCCAGAAGATCTCGTGGACTGAACGCATCAATGCCATGAAAGCACGTATGCCAACAAGAAGAAGAGGCCGCAGAACTCGCCGTGAAAACTTGAGTCCAGGGTTTTCCCAAACAACGGAGTCAACCATCCAAAACGCTTCGCTGGCCAAACACCCCAAGACAAAGCCGAAGGAGATCGCCAAGCTCATGGCGGCGAAAGCCACCAAGACTGTGGTGAAGACCGCCTCGATCAAACCAGGAACTAAGTCATAGGCACCCGGACTTTCCGAAGTCAAAGTCGGAGAAAGCGCGGCCGAACAAAATAAACGAAACTGTACCCAGCCATCCTCAGGGCTACCATCACCGAAGAGATCCAAGCTACTCCCTGCGGCCACAGTCGCCACGAGAATGATGAGCCCGAGAGTCCAAGGCCGGGTCCAATAAGAACGGAGATTGGGGCGCAATCGACTTTCTTCTGCTTCTGCCATTAGCTGCGTTCCTCAAGCTCATAGAGCTGCTCAAGATCGGCGGCTTGGACGTCCTTTGCCAGTTTGTCAAATTCGATCTTGCCAGCGCGCATACCTACAAGCCGGGTGCAAAACTCAGTAGCGAGGTCAATATTGTGAAGGGAGACAATAATGGTCTTCCCAGTTTCCTGGTTGATGCCCGAAAGTAAGTCCATAAGGTCGTGGGCACGAGCCGGGTCAACGGAGCTGACTGGCTCATCAGCAAAAATGGCCTTGGGATCTTGAAACAAAACCCGGGCAATGGCCACACGCTGCTGCTGCCCTCCAGAGAGCTTTGAGGTGCGTTCATACATTTTGTGAGTCAGAGCCACACGGTCCAGACAAGCGTGAACTTTGACCAGATCGTCTTTGGCTGGCCAGAGCAGAGTCCGCAATGCGCCCCAGGCTCCGGTGTAGCCCAAGCGCCCCGCCAAGACGTTGGTGGCAACCTTCAGCTCTGGAACCAGGTCGAGGGACTGATGGATAAATCCTGTTTCTCGGCGGCGAACCAAGAGCTCTTTGCGCGAAAACTGCTGGACCATACGCCCACGAGACAGAACCTGCCCGGCACTGGGCTGGAGCATGCCCCCAAGCAAGCGCAAGAGTGTCGTCTTGCCAGCGCCGCTTGGACCAATGATCCCCACAACTTCACTGGATGCCACGCTCAGACAAATGGAATCAAGAGCCGTTGTCTCACCGAATTTCTTGGTGACTTTCTGGATCAAAAATGCGTGCTCGCCCACATCAGTCATGAGCCGCGAATCATTCCCAAAG
>WFTN01000180.1 GCA_015485455.1 Planctomycetota bacterium
ATGATGGCGTCATGAAATGGAAGAACATACTTATTACTGCTTTGCTCTGCTGCTTGCCCAGTTGTATCCAAGTGGACCCTATCAGTGCTGATGATTTGGATGATTCTGGCGTCGGTTCACGGCTGGATGGCACCGGATCTGGCCACGTCCGTCCCCCTGAGAATTGGCGATATGATTCGATTTTGGAGCGTGACGTTCCGATTCCCGCCGTTGCTGAATACCCCGAGCTTCCCCTGGAATCCATCAAAAGAGTCAAACGACGGATGACCAAGAGTGAGGTTTTCTCTTTATTGGGGGATCCGGTGCGCGAGGATGTGGAGCTTCAGAATGTGGATAGCGGGGGCAATGACTACAACGCCACCGTCTACACATGGCGGTATTCTGATCAGCGCCACGCTTCTCACCCCTTGTTGCGAGAATTCGTCGTTCGCTTTGCCTGGGTCGACAATGGGCGTTCCTATCCTCAGCGCCCTGAGGTTGTCGGTCCTGACTGGATTGTCATGAGCTGGGATCTCTATTGACCATCATTCGCGATTCCCGACAAAAAAAGGACCCCACCGTTGGGTGGAGTCCTTTTGAGGGAGTGGAGAATACCGGGATCGAACCGGTGACCTCTACAATGCCATTGTAGCGCTCTCCCAGCTGAGCTAATTCCCCTCTGAGGCGCGAAATATATCAGCAGGTCCGTGGCGCTTCAAGGCACAGGGTGGATGAAAGTTCATGGCTCCGCCGGATTGCCCCTTAAATGGACTCTCTTTCGCTTAAGAAGCGAAGATACGGATATCCATGTCGGGGAAAATCGCGTCTTGCCGCTCCCATGATGCCAATTCCTCGACGTTTACCTCATCATTGAGCAGCATGTCTTCCAAGGTGAAGAAACGAAATACATGGTCGCGGAAGCGTTTCTCTGCGTACCAAGTGGATGTTTCCATGGTCAAAATGAAGGGCCAATCGCTGGATTGAGCCAGGAGCAGCTCCCGGGCCATCTGGTGAAGAATGCGGCGTTGCAATTCTCTGTCAGGCAGAGTTTTCTTGGCCCAGACGACCATGCGCTCTTCCATCTCATGGAGATGGGGCCAAAACCACTGGTTTTTGTCATTCAACCAGACCTTGTAGAAACCGTCTTCGCCCCAGGAGCAAGGGCCGATTTTGGCCTCATGGATTTCTGCCGACTGCTGGAGGATTTCACTGGGAGTACAGAGATTGAAGGTGGCATCGTCGGCATGATCCGCCGCCTGTCGAAATACCTCCTCTAAGAACCATGGCCCTTCGTACCACCAGTGGCCGAATAACTCGGTGTCGAATGGTGCTGTGATGACCACGGGTTTCCCCTGTACTTCATTTTGGTGAGCAATCTGCTGTCCTCGATTGAAAAGGAAATTACCCGCGTGGGTGGCCGCACGGGCCTTCGCCAAGGAAGGGGAATAGAGTTCTTTTTCATGAAGGGGCACGTCCCCGGTGATGCGGTGGTATTTCATGCCGATATTGCGGCGCACACCATCTTGTTTGAGGAAGGGCAGAATGTAGCGGTAGTCAGCGTCGTAGCCGATGTCTCGATAGAGTTCCCGGTAGTCTGGGTCCCCAGGATAACCGACGATGGATGACCAAACTTGTTGGGAACATTCCGAGTCTCGACCGAAAGCAGCTAAACCGGCCGGTGTCTTGACGGGACGAAAGCTCCCGTTTTCAGGGGGTGGTTCCGCGCCGGTGAGGGCATGGGTGTCCAACACTGTGAAGGCGATTCCCTCGTCCACCAACATGCGATCGATTCCTGGGCCAATAGCACATTCTGGTAGCCAGAATCCCTTGGGAGCCCCGCCGAAGACATCTTTGTGTAGTTGAACACCCAAGGCAATCTGGGCTTTGGTGGCCGCTTCAGTCCGAAACAGGGGGAGGAAACCATGAGTCGCTGCGCTGGCAATGATCTCGATGAGACCTAAGTCCTGGAATCTGCGGAATGCGGCGGAGAGATCTCGGTCACAGGCATGGAAGAAACTAAGCATTTGCTCAAACCGAAGCTGGTAGTGGCGAGCAGTTTCTAAGCGAAGCCGATCTCCGGCATGCCGTTTGACTTCTAAGCCAGCTAATTTGATTCTCTTCTCAAGGTAGATCTCGAATTTCGCCATGAGGTCGGAGCATCTCAACATATGCACCAAAGGTGGAGTCATGGAAAATGTGAGTCGGAAAGGAACCTTGTCTATCCATAAGTCATTCATGACGAAGAGCAGAGGCAGATAAGTCTCTGTTATGGCCTCAAATAGCCAATCTTCTTCCAGGAAGTCTTCGAAGTCTGGGTGGTGGACATAGGGAAGGTGGGTGTGAAGGACGATGCACACGGATCCTTGCTTTGGACTCATCCTAGGGGCACCATTTTCTTTGGGGTTTGAATTGTGTTGGATCCCAGGATGACGCATCGGGGGAAATCTGTGGTCTGCATCAAGAGTTCGCAACGATAGCGCTGATTGGGATCAACGGTGATAAACCAATTCTTGGCCATGCCTTCGACTTCGATTTCCCAGGAGAAATGCGTGTCCAGGTTTTCGATTCTCAGAGTCCAGGTCGATTCCCACTTCTGGCTTTCAGAAAGGGAATCCAAGATGGCCTTACCTCGAGGTCCTTGGACTTCCCAATAGGCCCAAATGGTCTCAGGGTCTTTGAGCATCAAGCGCAAGGTGTCTTTGTGGTAGTAAACCGGGATTTGTGCCTGCTCTTCTGGCAGGGTTGCAGTAGGTTCCAAGCGCATATGAGACAGTAATTCTGTTTCTCTTTCTCGATTGAGGCGCATGGCAATGGCCTCTTCGTAAACCCGCAAGTATGCAGAGGCACTTTCGTCCCAGCCCCAATCTTGAGCCATGGCGTTTTGGACCAAGCGTCTCCAGCTACCACTTCTTCGAAACAAAGTGAGGGCCCGTTTGGTGATGTCGGTGAATGCCTCAGCACTGGCCTTCGAAAAGACAAACCCCGTGGCTTCTTTCAGATTGCCCCCTTCGTAGGCGACAACCGTGTCGGCCAAACCACCCGTTTCGCGAACGATAGGAATTGTGCCGTAGCGCTGGGAGATCATTTGATTGAGTCCGCAAGGCTCATAGCGAGATGGCATGAGGAAGATGTCAGAACCCGCTTCGATTAAGTGGGCCAAAGCCGGGTCGAACTTAAGAGCAACTCCTACCCGGCCAGGGTACTTCTTTGCGGTTTCCGTGACCGCCAACTCGACGTCCTTGTCCCCTTGGCCTAAGATCACTAACCGAAGGTCCTTTCGCCTGGCGAAAAGGGCAGGGAGGGCATCTAAGATGATGTCGATGCCCTTTTGCCATGTGAGCCTGGCAACAACCGCTAAGAGAGGGCCAGAACTGGGGTCCAAGGCGAAGGCTTCCAGAAGGGCTTTCTTGTTGGCTTTTTTGCCTTCCATGTTATTGGCGTCAAAGTGATGGGGGATGAGTGTGTCATGGGCCGGATCCCACTCTTGGCTATCCAGGCCATTGGGAATGCCGTGGAAGTGCTCGGCTCGCGCTTCAAAAATGGCTTCCAGCCCTTTTCCTTGATCTGGGCTCTTGAGCTCCGTTGCATAACGTTTGGAAACGGTGGTGACCCGTTCTGCAAAGATGGTTCCAGCCTTCAAAAGGTTGATATCTCCTCCCTGAAGCAGGTACCAGTCGCTGAGCAGATCTGTTCTCAATCCGCTTCTGCGGTAGTCGTCTGTGGACATACGGCCTTGAAAAGCGGCGTTATGAATCGTCAGGACGCAAGCCGTATCAGCGCAATCTTCGTCGAAGTAATGTTCTGAACGGTAAAGGGCAGGCACTAAAGCGCTATGCCAATCGTGAACGTGAAGGAGGTTGGGCTTAAAGCTCATGCGCTCGCAGGCATGGCGAATAGCCGCGCTGAAGTAAAGCCAACGCAGGTCACCGAGGCCGGTGGGTCCTAGCTCATTGCCATAGATAGCATCCTCAATCTCGAAGAAGTCTGGGGCCTCGATGAGGAAAACCGGGACGTCCCGGGGGTCCGTGTCCATAGCTAAAAGGTTAAATGGGCGGTTTTCACCAGCGAATGCGAAGGGGATACTCTGAGCAACGGTTTTCAGATGCCCCAGCGACTCTCGCATATGAGAATAGAGGGGCGTGATGATCCGCACATCGACTTGGAGTGATTTAAGAGCTTTCGTGAGGCCAGCAGATACTTCACCTAATCCACCAACCTTGGAGTAGGGCGAAAGCTCAGGCGTGACAAAAAGCACCCGTGTATTGTCGGTCATATGATTTCCCATGGAACAGTGGGATAAGATAACCCTCGCTGAGGATTTGTGAAACCCAGGAAATGTCAGAAGTTCAATCTCTCCCTTCTGAGTTGGTGAAGAACGGGAATAAAGTCAAGCTGGTGGTTGGGAGGGCGCTGGCAGACAAATAGAATTCACCACCTCGGGGGTGGAGATACCCTCAACTCATACAAAACAAGGGGTCGGGTTGCTGCAGCCTGAACTCATGATTTCCAAAGGTGAATGTGATGAAAATTGGATTGCTGGTCGGTCGGGAAGAGTCTTTTCCCAAGGTGTTCTTAGAACGAATCGCGGATCTTGGCCGGGATGATGTGACGGCGGAGATGATCGAATTGGGCGGAACTCGCCATGATGCTTTGGCTGACTACGATGTCATTATCGATCGTATCTCCCATGACGTGCCTTACTACAAATTGGCACTCAAGCAGGCCCAACTGGCGGGTACACGGGTGATCAATAATCCATTTTGGACAACTGCCGACGATAAATTCTTCGGCTATGCCTTAGCGGATCGTTTGGGACTTGCCATTCCCAGAACTGTGCTTTTGCCCAATAAGGACCACAGCGATGATGTGGCTCCTGAAACCTTGCGCAACCTCATGTACCCCATCCCTTGGGAAGAGCATGTGGAGTGGGTGGGCCTTCCTGCGTTTCTCAAACCTGCCACCGGCGGGGGATGGAAGCAAGTGGACCAAGTGCACAGCGTTGAAGAACTGATTCATCGCTATGACCAGTCCGGCACAGAGACCATGGTGATGCAACAAGCCGTCGACTTCGACCGCTACATTCGATGCTTCTGCTTCGGCGGCAAAGATGTGATCATCACCCGCTATGACGTCGAGAATCGTTGTTACCTGCCGTTGGATGATGATTATCTGACAAAAGCTGAGACCAAGCGCGTCATCAAGGATTGTCGCAATATCAACAAAGGCCTGGGTTATGACATCAACACAGTCGAGTTCGCCTTCGAAGACGGTGTTCCTTACGCTATCGACTTCACCAACTTCGCTCCCGACATGGAGTATTGGTCGGTGACCCCCGTCTACTTCGATCGCATTATGGATGCCGTCGTCAAGTTGGCTTTGGAATCTGGCAAGGTGAAATACAAGTCTTTGACTTCGGACGCCTTTGTTGCCGGGGGCATTCCTCTACCCAAGAAACGAGCTAAGAAGAAATCAACAAAGTCTTCGACCAAGAAGGCAGCAGTCAAGAAGAGCGCCAAGAAAAAAGTAACCACGAAGAAGAAAGCATCGACTAAGAAAAAGACCGTTGCAAAGAAGAAGTCGAAAAGAAAAAGCGCCGCTAAGTAGCCAAGTCGGCGGACGAAGGGAAGGTCCGGTTAGTGTGGACCTTTCCCTTCGATTTGAACACCGATGGCTCTTACTCTCCTGAATAGGTCCATTGGCTTGTTCGTTTTCTAATCCTCAAGGACAATGGTTGAGAATAATTTGGCAATCTCAACGTTCTTGTGGCCTTCATCTTCTAGCTTTTCCTTTAGGGGGAGGCTTTGAGTTTCTTCTCCGTGAATCAGGATGACTTTCTTGAGTGTATCCTTCAGGTGCTCTAAAGAGTGGATGATGCCAGCTTGGTCACCATGGGCGGAGAATCCATTCATTGTTACCACCCCTGCATTGAGTTCGTACTCTTGGCCGAAGATGCGGATGTTCTTTTCTTTCTTTCGTATGCGCCGCCCCAAGGTGTGCTCCGCCATGTAGCCAACGATGCAAATGACGTTCTTTGGGTCTTCAACAGTTCGTTTGAGATGGTGGAGGATACGACCCGCTTCGCACATGCCCGAAGACGTGATGATGATCATGGGATTTGGCATGTCATTGAGTGCCTTCGATTCGTCGACAGACTCGACGTAATGGAAGTTGCTCATGCGGTCTTCGTCTTCCTTCTTTAGAAAAGCCAGAGTTTCTTTATCGAAACACTCAGGATGATTGAAGTAAACCTTGGTTGCCTTTTTCGATAAGGGGCTGTCGACGTAGGTCGGGATTGGCTCGATTTCCCCACGAGAGAAAATGCTTTGCAGGAAGTAGATGATGTTTTGCGTCCTGCCCACGGAGAAAGCCGGGATGATGAGACGACCTCCCCGTTTCTTGGTCTCTTTGAGTACTTCAACGAGCTGCGCTTCCATGTCGCCGATCGGTTCGTGGAGACGGTCGCCGTAGGTGCTTTCTGTGAGTATGTATTCGCAGGGAGGATAGGGAACTGGATCTCGGAGAATGGGCATATTCGGCCGCCCCAAATCACCGCTGAACACGACGCGCACGTCTTTCTTGCCAGGGCGTTTGATGGTCACATGGGCTGAGGCAGACCCAATGATGTGTCCTTGGTCGGTCAGCTGGACTGTGATTCCTGGAGCAACATCAAATTCCTGATCGTAGGACACAGGGAAGAAAAAAGAGTCGCAAGCCTCGGCGTCTTTGACAGTGTAAATGGGCTCGACCAAATTCTTCGGTGTTTTCTTGCCTTCTTTGCGGGCATGGCTCTTGCGTTTCTTGTTCAGATGCTCAGCGTCACGCTCTTGAATGTTACCACTATCTCTGAGCATGATTTTGGCTAGGTCTGCGGTTGCGCGGGTGCAATAGATGTGGCCTTCGAAACCTTCACGGATCAAAATAGGCAAGGCCCCACTGTGATCGATGTGAGCATGGGTGAGGACCATATTGTAAATAGTTTTGGGATCAATTGGAAAAGCAGAGTTGCGTTCGCGACTCTCTTGTCTGCGCCCTTGGAACATACCGCAATCGAAGAGGATTTTGGTGCCATCGACGTCCAGAACGTGCCGGGAACCAGTGACTCCCTGGGCCGCTCCATAAAATGTGATTGAAATACTCATACGAGGATTATCAAGCACCTCATGTTTTTGTCAACGTGGTAGATTTACAGCTTGGCCCCAATGTGGATAATAACGCCTCGTACTTTTATCGGGAGAATTCCATTGACGGCTGAAACTGTATGGCAGGGGCTCTTGGACGGCAAGCGTGATGCCTGGATCGAGTCGATCCCGAGTCTCAAAAAGGAACTGGAAGCCGCTGGGGTTGTTTTTGGCGGCCGCCACCTTTGCAATCATTTGCGGCCGAAATTCTTGACGCGGGAAGAAGCTGCGAATCTCACTTTGATCTCTGAGGCCGTCATGAGTGGTATTATGGCGGCGAAAGACCGGCTTCTTTCCGATCCAGCTTTGATGTCCATGCTGTGTCTGACGGAGGTCGAAAAGGAGATGGTCTCCCATGACCCTGGCTATGCCCATGTTGCTCCTTGCGTTCGTCTCGATTCTTTCATTACTGACAAAGGTGTTCAATTCGTTGAGCTCAATGGAGAATGTCCTGCCGGTCCTGCCTTCGGCGATCAGTTGGCGGACGTCTTCTTCGCTCACCCGATTTCTCTTGAGTTCGCTCAACAGTTTGACACGGAATATGTGCGTACATTGCCGCCACTCTTGGACACGCTCTTAGCCTGCTATCAGGAGTATGGTGGGCGAAAGACACCCTCCATCGCCATCGTCGACTATGACCATGTGCCCACGGTGGTCGAGTTCAATCTCTGTGCCGAATATTTCGAGTCTCAGGGTTACCCGACGATCGTGTGTGATCCCCGGGAGTTGGAGTACGACGGTGAACACTTGACTGCCAAGGGACGCAAAATTGACCTGGTCTATAAGCGTGTTCTCATGAACGAGTTCATCGAGAAATACGATGAAGTCAAGAACATGTATCTTGCCTACCGGGACCGAAATGTCTGTGTGGTCAATCCGTTTCGCTCCAAGTTAGTTCACAAAAAAGCTATATTTGCCATTTTGACCAGCGATGATCGAGATGTCTGGTTGCCCAAGGATTTGGCCCAGAGAATTGACCAAGCTGTTCCATGGACGCGCAACGTCAAGGAATGCAAAACGAGGTTTGAAGGGCAAGAAGTCGACTTGTTGCCTTTCGTCGCGGAAAATCGTGCCATGTTCGTTATGAAACCAAATGATGACTATGGCGGCGCAGGGATCTACCTCGGTTGGGAAATGGATGATGCTGCCTGGTCTGAGGCGCTGCAGGAAGCGACGAAGGGTGATTACGTCGTGCAAACGCGGTTGCACATGATTCCTGAAGAGTTTCCGGCTATGGACGATGGCCTCCAGTCGCAAAGCCTCTTTGTTGATCTCGATCCCTACATGTACTTAGGGAAGATGCGCGGGGCATTGGCTCGCTTGGGCGCTGGTGGTTTGTGTAATGTTAGTTCTGGTGGCGGGCAAGTACCGCTATTGATCGTTGGCAAGTCGCTCTAAGGAGTCTCACATGGCAAATTTAACTCTCGGTGTCGAAGAAGAGCTCATGCTCATCGATCCGGAAACTCTGGAGCTTTCCAATAAGACCGAATCGTTTCATGCGGAAGCTGGAGAGATTCATGGAGAAAACCTGAAAGCGGAATTTCACGCGGCTTGCATCGAAATTGTGACGGATGTTTGCGGCTCGGTAGATGAAGTATTCAGCGAACTTTCCAGGCACCGCCAAGATGTGATTCGTTTGGCCACGAAACACAATCTCTTGGTGGGGGCAGCAGGAACCCACCCTTCGACTCATTGGAAAGATGTGAACCTGACGGAAGGCAAACGTTACGGTGAAATCCTTGATCGACTTCAAGACTTAGCCCGAGCTAATCTGATCTACGGTATGCATTGTCATATCGGAATTGACGATCCTGAGGCTCGCATTCAAGTGATGAATGCGGCGCGCTATTTTCTACCTCATCTTTTGGCCCTCAGTTGCTCCAGTCCTTTGTGGCAGGGGAAGATGACGGGGCACAGATCGATCAGGAGCCACATCTTTAAGCGATTCCCGCGCACGGGAGTACCTGACTACTACGGAGACTATGATGAGTATCGTCGTTTCGTTGAACTCTTGGTGAAGACCAAGTGTATCGACAATGCTAAGATGATCTATTGGGATATCCGGCCCCACCCGTTCTTTGATACGGTTGAATTTCGAGTTTGCGATACGCCCACAAGAGTAGAAGAAACTGCGGCGATCGCAGCCTTACTTCAGGCCATCGTGCACAAGTTGCTCAACCTCTACGAGAACAATTTGGGCCATCGCTTGTATCGTCGAGCCTTGATCGCCGAAAACGTCTATCGGGCGGCCCGGTGGGGACTTGATGGGCATTTGATTGATTTCCAGAAAGCCAAGGAAGTGCCCACAAGAGACGCTATTCGCGATCTTTGCCGATTCCTCAAAGATGATTTTGCGGCTTTGGGTTCGGAAAGATGGGTTGAAGTTATTGAAAGAATCTTGGAGGGCGGTAATTCGGCCCAACGCCAGTTGGCACGATTCGAAGAAACTCACGACACAAAGACGGCAACTCAGGGGATTATTGACGAAACCCATGAGGGGCTCATGTCCTAACCCATGTTGCTGGGTTCCTTGGGAATCACGACGATGCCCGACTCGGAGACGAAAAATCTCTCTTCGTCTTTCTCGCGGTCGTAGCCGATGATTTCTCCGGCAGGAACGTGGACGTTCTTGTCAATGATCACTCCCCGGAGCTTGGCACCTTCACCGATGTCGACATTGTCCATGATGATGGAATCTGTGATTTCAGCGAAGGAATGGATGTGCACGTTACGCCCGATGACGCTTCCTTGGACGCTGGCCCCAGAAATTATGCTTCCCTCAGCGATGAGAGTTTGGACCGCTTCTCCGCGTCGCCCTTGTTCGTCATGGACGAATTTTGACGGAGGGAGATCTCTCTGAGCGGTGCCAATGGGCCAATAAGGATTGAATAGATCGAAGCGTGGCACTACGTCCCTCAAGTCTAAGGTGGCTTCATAGTAGGCGTCGATGGTTCCAACATCGCGCCAATACGTATTAGGCTCGTCTGTGGTTCCGGGAATGATGTTCGTTTCGAAATTGTAGCAGAAGAGGTCTTTTCCTTCGGCCAAGAGTCGGGGAAGAATATCTTGACCGAAATCGTGAGAAGATGATTCGGTAGCCGCGTCTTCTGTCAAAGCGGTGGTCAAAGTGCGTTCAGAGAAAACGTAGTTCCCCATGCTTACCAGGGCGCGACTTGGGTCGTTTGGCATGGGTGAAGGATTGGCCGGTTTTTCTTCGAAATCGAGAATGCGTCCATCATCGTCAATCTTCATCACGCCGAATTCTGTGGCTTGCTCGATTGGCACAGTAATGCCAGCAATGGTGACGTGGGCTTTTTGGGCCTCATGGAAGTTCACCATTTGGGTAACGTCCATGCGGTAAATGTGATCGCCACCGAAAACGGCCACGTATTGGGGGCGGTTCTCACGGATCAAGTTGAGGTTTTGGAAGATGGCATCGCCAGTTCCTTTGTACCAGCTTTCACCGGTTTGCATTTGGGCTGGCACGGGTATGATGAAATGATTCTTTAGAAGGGATATGTGACCCCAACCCCTTTGGAGGTGCTCGGTCAGGCTCTGGGACTTAAACTGAGTGAGCACGTAGATTGAGTAGATCTCTGAATTCATGAAATTCGAGAGCGCAAAGTCGATGATGCGATACTTGCAGCCAAATGGTACCGCAGGCTTTGCCCTATCCCGGGTTAAGGGAAAGAGTCTTGTTCCTTTGCCGCCGGCCTTGATCATTCCAAGGACGCGTTTGCGCATTTCTCTCTCCTCGATGAAGGGGCATGTGATCCTAACGCGGCTATCCTTTTAGCGCCACTATGGAATCTGGCTGTCTGGATTTCGAGCAGCCATGGCGACGTCAATCCAGGTGCTGTGGCTCCAAAGAAGGGGGCAAACGGAGATGCTCTCGCCGTTGAGAGGGTGTACCTGTTCAGGCATGGCGCCGCTGGGTCGCATGTGTCGAATGACCCAATCCATGAGCTTTCTCGCTTGTTCCTTGGAAGACTTGCCGCCGACCAAGAGATGCCAATGAGCGAACCAGAGGGTGCAAATGAGCCAGGGATTGCCAGGGATCA
This sequence comes from Planctomycetota bacterium, assembly GCA_015485455.1. Lineage (GTDB taxonomy): Bacteria > Planctomycetota > DRQF01 > S139-23. Next base: position 11,219 of record WFTN01000180.1, read on the forward strand.
CCTCGGGTTTTCTGCTCCGACGATGATAGTGGTCGTCTGAATAGCGAGCAATCCCACCAACCCCTTGGTCGACGGTGAGGAGAGGTTCGATAGACTCTATTGTCTTCTTGATCAAATCGTCGTGAATAAGGTCGTGATCGAAGAGAAAAAGGCCACAGAGTGATGCGTCCGGTGTGGTATCTAAATGAAGATCACCGTTTTCGGCCACTGTGGCCATGCGGGCATAGCGGCCGGCGTCTTGATGGAAGAGCCGGGTGCGCATGGATTCTTCCATGGTTTTTGCGGCCTGGAGATATTCTCTATAATCGTCTCTATTGAGTTTATGCCCCAAGGTTCCGCAGGCTTTCAAGGCAGCTATGACGCTGGCTACGGTGAAGGTGTGAATTCCGAATCGTTCTTCCCAAAGGTCATGGGAGGGATGAGGGAGTCCAGTTTCTGCGTTGCGATAATTGAGCAAGAATCGGCCGCAAGGAAACACCAAATCATCCGCCAATTGAGATGATTCCCCCCTCAGGAGCCCCGCTTCGACGTGTTTAGCCGCAGCCAAACAGCAAAGAGCCGTGGAGTCTTCCTGGATCGGACGGTAGGGGTTTGCTCTTTCAAAGTCTGGGTGCCAACTACTGCCGGGAGAACCATCCGGAGAATAGCGCTGCCCGAGAAAGCCTTCCCTGGAAAGGCCTGAGACACAGAAATCATAGAACTTCTTGGCGGCTAGCCTGTTTCCCAATTGATCCCATGTCATGGCAACAAAAGCCCCGTCCCGGGGCCAGACATAGGCGTAGTGTTCTCGGGCTTGAGAGAGGCTTTCCGTGTCTGGAGAAGCGATGACCGCGTCTTCGAAAACGCTGAGGACGTCGATGGAAAGAGAGGTCACAGCGGGGATCGTCCAACTGGGTCTGGAGGCGGTTTCTTCTTTGTCCCATTGTTTCATGCTCCAGGTGCCGGAGATCTCCTTGCGAAGTGCGGTCTCCACATCTTTGTGCTGCCAAGCAGCCAAGTAGGTCGAAACCACGGCGGTACCGTTTTCATCGCAGGTAAGGTCAATGCCCAAGACGCTTTCCCCTGCCCCCACAGCACAGGGGTTATTGTCGAGTCCTTGCCGCTCCACAAGAGCACGAATACCCCGGCCATCTTCACTGTCTCTTCGTCCGAGAGTCCATCGCGGAGTCAGACTTGAGTCAAGAAGACCGATGCCGATTGACTGCTGCCGTTTGCTGTGACGAATTTCAGATTCATCTGGGAGAAATCGAACTCCATCTTGGTATTCCGTTTCTAATAGACGAAAGTCATGGTGGAGTAGAAGAGTGAGATGTTGCCCTGGATGGGCTTGCAGGTGAAAGTCTCGCCGCACCAAGGGGAGAGTGTCGTCCACTAGGGTCGACATAGACAACGCGATTTGGGGGCCAGACAACTCCCATTGCGCCTCCAGGTGCCGTGAGCTCTTCATGATCGTGGCGTGTTGGCCACCATCCCCGATCCAGTTTGTCGTTCCTTTGGTGATGATGCCGATTTCACAGGGAGCCCCTAAGGTGTGGTTCCACAGACCAGGGATAGGGTGAAACACCTCGCGTACCCGCCCTTTGGCATCAAACACTAGGGTTAACTTTCCGTTTCCGATTGTTAGGTCTCTCACAAGGTGCTCCGGTTTGTGGTGGATGCTCGGTGCCTCAATCTACTTGAAATTCAGAAAAAGGAAACTGGGCCCTGGTGATGTGTGCTCGGCGTTTGCTGTTTTTGGCCCCCCCCCAAAAAAAAGCGAGCCACTGGGATGTGACTCGCTTCCAAAGAGCAAGGACTGTGATTGGCGGGAAGAGCTTAGCGACCGTTTGTTTTCTTATTCTTGTTGGATTTCTTAGCTCGAGCCCGTTTTCTTAGTTCGGCAGATGCAGATTTCAGGGCGTTGATTCTCGCCACCTTTTCTGCGATGAGTGCTTTCTTCAATGCGTTGACTTGTTCGCGCTCTTCGGATTTATTCTTCAAGTCTTGATCGACCTGGAGCAAGCGACTTTCAAGGGCGTTTCGGCTCCTGAGCTCGTTGAGCAGAGTTTCAACTTGGCTGAGTTCTTTCTTTGTCTTGGCGATTCGATGGGCGCTCTCGTTTCTCTTCATCAGGCGTTCGATGAGGCGCGCTTGCCGTTCCATGGTCTTGGTCAAGCGATCGATCCGTCGGTTGAGGTTCATGATCTGGCGGTCGACAGTGCTTCGGGCCCGGCTTTGGCGCGCCCGAGCTCTTGAAGATGGCTGTTCTTCTACTATTTCCAATTCACTTACTTCTTCTAATTCTTCATCTTCGAAGATCTCGACGATCCTTTTCGGGGCGACTTTCACTTGCTTCTTGTGGTTGAAGCTAACAACAATCGTTTTGATGGATGCCCCGCGCATGACAAGGAACTTGATGGGTGTCTTGCCACCGCTCCGTTTCTTGGCCGCTCTGATCTGCTTCATGGAAGCATACTCCCCGTCGATCTTGACGATGGGATCGTTGACCTTGAGGCCGGAACGCTCGGCATGAGAGTTCTTGATTATCTTTGTGATGATGAGCCCTGTGCCTTTAGGCATGCCCAGATTTTCCGTCAACTTGGAATCGAATGACTTCAAGATGACACCAATCTCGAATTTTGTTTTGGTTTTTTTCCATGACTTGATGCTCTTAAGGGTGGCATCCATGGGGCGGGGGGCCTTGATGAAATCGATGGTCGCATTCGGAGGTAATTCTGGCGCTGGTGGAGACAGGGTGTCCGTCGTTGTGGCATCGATCTGAGCCGCCTTCGGCGCCGTGTCCGTTGATTGAGGAATAGGCATGTGGGCGGCAAGGGCGACTTGGCTTCCAAAGAGGCAAACTGCTGCGAAGGCTGCACCTAACACCTGCATGAGGCGCAAGGGGCGAATCGTGTTCCGTTCTGACTGAGCTAACATTTTGATTCTCCTTTCTAATTGGGACATGGAGCCCGACCAAGGAATGAGGGCCGGCGCGGTGGGGGACAAGGTTGGTAGACGTGACGTCTTGTTTTTTTGTTCGGCGTATTCAAGAAGGGCCAAGGCGTAACTCTTTCGGCTGCCCTGGGAACCAACAACTGTGTGGTCGCAAGATATCTCACGCATCCGGTTCAACTCAGAATTGAAGAACCAGGTTGCAGGATGAAACCAGAACAAGATTCTCAAGGCACTCTGAAACAATGTCGTTCGTGGGTCACCCCGTTTGAGGTGAACGAGTTCATGACGCAAAGCCCATTTGAAAGGTGTCTTGTTTTCATTTCTGATGATCAAGTTTGGGACGATGATCATAGGCTTGAAGACTCCCCAGCATACAGGAGCATGAACAAGAGGCGATTGGCACAATTGAATCCGGTCCGATGCGGACCCGGCCACTTCCCGCCATACTTTGAGGGTAAGTTCGTCGGTGACAGGTGTCGCTGTGTTTGTAATCTCTTGGGTTTTACGAAGTCTTAAGAGCTCGATAACTGAGGTGATTGCCACGCCGAATAGGTGAAGGTAAATCAACCAAGGAGCACCAACATGGGGTGCTAAGGAACTTGATAGGCGCTCGAGGGTCGTTTGTTTTCTTTCATCGTTTACCAATGTGGCCAGTGCTGCTGAGGAATCTCTTGGACTGAGCTCTTGGTTTTGATTCTGGCTGTCGGTGAAATCTAGTGAAGAACTGCCCATGTCTGCATTTTCTCCAGCTTCCACCCAACTAACGAATGGCTCTTGGCCGAAGGCCGTCTGCGAGTCTCTGGGCCATGGGGTGGCAGAATCTGTGGTAAGGCTTTCTGCGAAGAATGACTCGGGGGACTGGGTTGCGCGTGTTACACGGGAGTCTTCTGAGCTGAAGATTTCTTTCAAGGGGATGACATTTTCTCCGACGATATCGACGCCTTTTTGCATAAGAGGGTCTGAGGATCTCTTGAGCGGTTCGGGATCTTCATGGTGACTGTTTTGTAAATATGCTGTTCCGAACTGCAAAGGCAGAGTGATCAAAAATGCCATGAGGATGAAAACCAAGAAACCGTGGTAGATCGTTGGGCGCCGACTGAGGAGAGCACGGCCCAAGTAGATCGTCAGAGCCGTCACCACCCCTAATGTCACGGAACTGATCAGAAAATGAGTGTTCCAAAGAGCCATCATTGTTTTTCCTCCCCATCATCCAATTTGGATTCGATGAATGACCGCAGATCTTCTAACGCAGTCCGGGAGAGAGCTTCGTCGTCCACCAGGTGGTGGAGCAGGGGTTCGACTTTTCCGTCGAACAGCCGTTCTACTAAGTCCCCGATCATCTTGGCGCTGACTTGACCCCGTTCTTTCTTGGCCATGAAGAGGTGTGCCCGGGAAGGGCCTCGTTTGGTTTTGACGAAGCCTTTGTCACGCAAAATGGTCAAAACAGTTTGGACGGTATTGTAGGCCAGAGCCTTTGTTTGGCCGCGATTGATCAGCTCTGTGACTTCTCGCACTGTCATGGGGTCGCCCTGGGAGTCCCAGATGACGCGCATGACCGATAGCTCAAGCTTGGTGAGTAACTCTGTTGATTTTCGTGTTGCCATGGATATTCCTCAATGGGGTCACTATCTCCTATTGTTTTAGGAGTTAATTTCTCCGTGTCCAGTGTTCTCCTAAATTTTTAGGAGTTCAAGGCCTCTTTTTCTTCAATTGACCGACAATTGTGATGATGGGCCGGGATTTTCGGCATTTGAAGTAAATGCGGCTTTCCTTCGTCTCTCTCATGGCAGTGGACTTGTCTCGGAAAGAAAGACTTGAAACCCAATGGGGGGGATTAGCGTAGTATTTGGCGAAGTCAAAGGAGAAAAACCATTAGCAAACCAATCGACAATCTGATTCAGCAATATCAAGGCCGCGTCTTGTCACTATGTCGCCGGATCTTGGTCAATGAAGATGATGCCCAGGATGCTTGTCAAGAGGTGTGGTTCTCCATGTGGCGGGCTGTGGAGCGGCTGAAATGGGGCAGAGATCCTTGGCCATTTATTCGCAAAACGACTGTGCGCAAGGCAATAGACAGAATTCGCATTGCCCAGCGCAATGGTCGCATGGAAACAGGGTTGATTGTCGAACCCTCGTCAGAGGTTCATGTGCCCTCTATTGAGGTTGATCTCAATTGTCTCAATTGGGAGGAAAGGGCCTGTTTGGTCCTTTTCTTCTGGGAAGAATGTTCCGTTAAAGAGATCGCTGAGCAGCTTCGAGTTCCCACGGGGACAGTTAAGACTTGGATGTTTCGAGCTCGAGGTAAACTCAAACGCAAGTTGACGGATGCGGACCAAATGGAGGAGAGAGCGTGAGAGCCCTGTCTGTGGTTTTCTTCGTGTTGCTAACCGCCTCTTCTTCCAGTGCCCAGAACGTTAATTTCCAGCTGGAGTCGGTGGGGCTGGGGAGAAGCCGACTTCGCTGCACCATCGTTGAAAGGCGAGGTGTCCCGGCTGCAAAAAATACAGGTTCGGTCAGCCTCGGTAGAGTTGAGTTTCGCGATCAGTGGTTGCAGAAAGAATTACCCCGGTTGTTTACGGATCTTTCTGGCGTCGACATTGTTGACCGAGCTTTGGTTCG
>WFTN01000181.1 GCA_015485455.1 Planctomycetota bacterium
CAAGGAGGTTGTGACGCTTGAGGATTGAACAGCTACCGTCAGCAGGGCCCCGATGATGATGGCCAGGACACCACTCTTCTCCAGGACTCGATTGAGCGTTTTTTCCATGCGAGCCAACATGAGAGACTTCATGGTCTTGGTGATCGTGACCAAGCAGAAGAAAACCGTGGCCAGAGCGAAGACCAGCATGACAATCCCTGCGGCGTTGGTGGATAAGGAAAGGTCATCGGTAATGAAGTGCTTGATTGGCCCGGAAACGGCTCGATAACTGGACTTGATCGGGTTGGACATCTTGCCGCCTTCGATGCCGCCGTAAATGGCATGGGAAATCCAAGTTGCGGAATTCTGCAAGACGTGGGTGGCCATCTCTAAGGGAAGAAACACCATCACCGCCATGAGATTGAAGAAATCGTGCATGGTAGAGCCAGCAAAAGCTCGGCGAAATTCTGTGTCCTGCCGAACGTGACCAAGAGAGACCAAGGTATTGGTCACAGTGGTGCCAATATTGCAACCCATGATTGTGAAGACGGCAATGTCGATGTCAAATTGCCCGGCTCCTACGGCGGCGACCACCATGGAGGTGGTGGCGGAACTAGATTGAACCAAAACAGTGGCGAGAATGCCGATGGAAAGGGCAGCAAAAGGATTGCTGATACCGTCGAAAAGGCCGGCGGCGTGAGCTTTGGCCATGAGCTTGAATGAACCGCCCATAAGGTCGATAGAGATCAAGAAAACATAAAGGAGCCCCAAGAGCGTGATCGTCTTGAGCCAAGGGGGCGTCTGTTTGTTGATTTTCTTCGAGATCATTCTGCTCTCCGGAGGTTGAGCTAAGAGTGTTCCCACAGAATGTGTGATTCTTGTAAATATCTCGTGGTTCTGTTGAGTTTCCCATGAGGATTTTCGATCCCATATGAGATTTGGGGTTCCGGCTATGCTGCCTGGGCGAAAGTGGGGCATTTGCCTCGAGTCATCGTGCGCTTCTTTTGCCACTTTTCCGTGTTTCCGCCGCAAATCCTCCCCAGGGTTCGATAGCTATGAACTTAACATGTTGCAAATGAATGGTTTGTGGTCGTTCTCTTGGGGCCTGTGGGGGAATGGGTTTTCTTGATCCACACACAAAAAAGTGTTTCGTTGATTCGCATTGGACCTTGGACTAGAATAGACTGTCTATAGGAGCGCAAAACGGCCTTTGTGCCGTTCCTACAACAACCAACATTCAGTTCGCTCCCTTGGGGCGGTTAGGCAAGGGGATTCTCCATGCGTATGACTTTAGCCACGACGATGTTCGTGCTTCTCACCGGATTCGCAAGTGCCCAAGGGGTTACTGGTGGATTCTTTAATCTTTACCGCGTTGACGTTGCTGCCACTTCGGCTCAGGGAATGACGTCACCGATCGCCGCGAGCTCGATGACTGATTCCGTGTCCAACCTCAACATGCAGGCCTTCCCCATGAGTTTCCCTGTGGTCATGTTGATTGATCGCGGCGGCGTCTTGGGAAGTACTATCAACTTAAACGCCTTCAATAACTTTGGCGTCCAGATCGACCTGCGAGACAAAGGAAGCAATGGTTACAGCGAGCAGATTTTGTTCACTGGGTATGACAACCCCGGAACAGACACTTGGACCACCGCTTCCGGTGCTCTATCAACAACAGCTACCATTCCTGCATGTACGACTTTCCTTGGCACCGCGACTTGCATAACGAATCCAAGTTTTGACCAATTCGAGATTTCTTCTCAGGCCATTCTTTTTGATCCCACGAACGCTCCATTCAACTTGAGTGCTTCCCCCGCAACCCAGGGTGTGTTTGATAACGGCTATCGTGAGTACCCTCTCTTGTCTGGCGACAACTCGTCGATCTTCAACTTCAAGCAAGGGTTCATCTTCAGATTCTACGGCACAAACTTCTCTCAAGCGTTTGTCTCTGCCAACGGATTCGTTTCTTTCGGCGCTGCTGACACCTCGTTTCCGAGCATCACTGTCAACAGCGTTCGCCTCGGTGTGAGAAGGATCATGAGCTTCTACAACGACCTTGTACCAGAAGGCATGCCCTATCCAACGACACGGATTTACGCTCAGCAGTTCGTTGACGCAACCGGCTTGACCAAAGTCAAGTTCGTCCACGACCATTTGGCTGAGTTCTCCAACGCCACTGGCCCTCATGGTGGTGAGATCGTTATTACGGATAATGACGATATTGCCGTTTTTGTGCCTGGATACAATGGAGCCCCATCTATCAATACTGCTGTGGGTATCACCCCAGGTGGTGGTGTCGATGGCAATGTTGCTGTTCCCGGTCAAGACCTTTCGGCCCGATATGGCACCATGCACATTCGGGGACCAGGCAAGGCAGCCTATGAAGTGTTTGACCATGGCCCTCCAGCTGGCGTTATCAATCCCTTGGATTTGAGTGGTTTCGCCAACGTTCCGAACCATCCAGTTGGCCCTGGAATTGTGTTCCTGAAAAATCCTGCTGCAGCCAACACGGCCCCATCAAATTCCTCATACATCATTCAATAGGACTGGCGTTCAACAATTCACGAAAAGCCCCAGCTTCACGTTGGGGCTTTTTTTATGTCTTCAAAGACAGGTACTCTGCCGCCATTCATAGCCACCTGCTGAGAATCGTCCGCAAAAGATTTCATGTTTGATCAGGAAAGGAACGATGATTAAGGTGAGGCAAGCGCAAGATGAGGGTCTTTAGACCACCTCCTGATTTCACCGATGGAATTGGCCGTTCATTGAGGACGGCAGAGGAGGAAGACTGATGCGTTGTTTCTATCCATTTATCGTTGGTTTGTTTTGTCTGTCTACTGGCAACTTGGCAGCCCAGGGAGTCGTTGGCACGGCCTTTACCCGTTACATGGTGAATGCTCCATCGACGAATTCTGTTGGGCTTAGCTCGCCCATTCCAGCAACGAGCATGACGGACTGCCCTGCAACTCTGAACATCGCGACCTTCCCCTTAAGCGCACCCGTGATCATGATTATCGAGAAGGCTGCCAACCTAGGAAACACGATTTCGTTGAATGCGTGGAACATGTTTGGCATTCAGATTGACGTGCGGGACAAGAACAATAACGGCTATAGTGACCAGATTTTCTTTGACGGGTACAGTCAGCCATCTCCATTGACTTGGACCACTTCATCAGGCAGTTTGACAAGGGTGGTTTCGATCCCCGCATGTACTTCTTCGGGGGGAATCAACACTTGCATTACTTCGCCTTTCTTCAATCAATTTGAGATCGCTTCTCAAGCAATTGTCCAAAACCCGGTTGCAATGCCCTTTGGCCTTCAATCGACACCAGCGACCCAAGGAGTCTATGATAACGCCTATCAGGAATTCGTCTTGGGCGATAACGATGCCGGGACGTATAATTTCAAGCAAGGGTTTTCCTTCAATTTCTATGGCGTGAACTATACACAGGCCCTGGTTTCCACGAATGGCTATGTGTCTTTTGGTGCCGCAAGCTCGGCGTTTCCTGTTATTACCGTCAACAATGTTCGCGTCCAAGCTCCGAGGATCATGAGCTTCTACGATGATTTGCTTGGCGTCGCTTCCGTATCAGGGGGAACAAAGAGAATTTACGCCCAACAGTTCTGTGATGCCTCGGGCGTCATGAAAGTACGATTCGTTCATGAATTCTTGGCGGAGTTTGGCGATATGACGGGTTCTCACGGGGGCGAGATTGTCATTACTGACAACGATGACATTGCTGTTTTTGTACCGGGCTACCAAGGGGCTCCG
>WFTN01000182.1 GCA_015485455.1 Planctomycetota bacterium
GATGATGACTTCGAAGGGGTCTTCTTCGGTCTTAGACTGAGGTTTCATTTCTAAGACAACGCTGCCATACATCTGAACAAAGCGCCGATAGGAATCCCAAGCGAATCGTTCGTTGTTGGATGTCTTCGCCAGACCTTCAACGGTTTCATCGTTGAGCCCCAAGTTGAGGACTGTATCCATCATGCCAGGCATGGAAATAGCTGCGCCGCTGCGGACGGAAACCAAGAGAGGATTGGCGGAGTCGCCAAACCTCTTGCCTACCTCTTTTTCGACTTTCTTAAGAGCTTTCGTCACTTGGTCAGTGAGTTCTGCCGGATAGTGGCCATCGTGCTGGTAGTAGTAGGTGCAGACTTCGGTAGAAATTGTGAGCCCGGGAGGAACAGGGATTCCTAAATTTGACATCTCAGCTAGGTTCGCACCTTTGCCTCCCAAAAGGGATTTCATTTCAGCTTTGCCTTCCGCAGAGCCGTCACCAAATTGGTACACGTATTTCATGATTGCCTCGTGATAGATCTCAGCTTTGGAACAGTTCTTCGCCTGTTTTTGCGTTCTTACTTTTGAATCCATCAATGCGCCACGAACTCTCAATGAGAATTCTGTGGATCTTAGATGGCGTCAGTTTTTCGGTGTCCGGCAACAAGGGCAGGGTGATTACGGCCTGGTCATCAGCGTATTTCAAAACGGATTCCATGGATTCGAAATTGCCTTCAATGATCTCTTTCGTGGCCTTTGCAGGAACGATTCTGTAGCGGGACTCCAGGACGAAGATCACATCCGCAATGATGTCTCCCGACCCATAGCGGATGATGCGCGTTTTTCCGTCTGGTGAACGGAAAAGCTCTTCCACCTTCTTGATGTCATCGACATTTCCGATTTCCGCCTCGATTCTTTCTTTGGCGGTGGCCCAAAACATGTCCAAGTCTGCGGGGCTGATACCCACCAATTTCATGTACTTGTTGGTGAGACAGAGGGAAACGTGCAAAGGCTGCTCGTTTTCAAAGGCCCATTGGAGGTATGAAACAGTTTGCCTCGGGGAGCTCTGGTCGTATCCAGGGGGCGGGCTATCCGGGGGATAACTGACACAAGCAGAGGTGAGGAGGGCAGTGATGAGGACGAGGAGGATGCGAAAATTCATGATGATCCTTAACTTGGAGCTTGAAGGAGAGACGTCAAGGTAGCAGGAGAATGCTTGTGTGTCAAAATGTATAAATTGTATCTCCTTGCCTCATCATGAGTTAGGGCAGACTTTCTAAGGTCAATCCATCTGCTTACTTGGGTCTGAAGAGGCTAAGATCAAAGCAGCAGCACACTATTTATGGCTCTTCACTAAGTCAAATAACCGGGCTAACTTAGGATCTCTTGCAAAGAGAAACCCGCCCCGCGTACAATGCGCCCCGCTCGACAGGAATCGGTCTCCTTTCTGATCAAAAAATGGATGTTTGAGGGTTCGTAACTCATGGCGCGACAATTACTTGGGCAAATCCTCTTAGCCCAGGATGTGATCGACGAAAAACAGGTGGAAGACGCGATTCGGCTGCAAAATGACGCTGGTCTCAAGTTCGGCCAGGCTTTGATCAAGATGGGGCACATCACGGACGTTCATTTGGCCCGGGCCTTAGCTCGGCAAGCGAAACTTCCCTTTGTTGACCTTTCCAAGGGGCGTATTGCCGCAGAAGTGATCGAATTGATCCCCGCCAACCTTGCGGAAGAATATGGGATTGTGCCAATCAAGGTGCAAAAGGGTGAAGTGATCGTCGCTATCGCGGACCCCATGCAAGTGTTTAACTTGGAGAATCTCACCTTCATGTTGAACATGAAGTTCCGTTGCGCCATCGCTGCGGAGTCAGATCTCAAGGAAGCATTTCGCCGCTACTACGCTGTTGATGCCGATTTGTCTGAGGGGAGTGCAAGCGTCGTTAAGGAAGAAGAAGACGACGAAGCACCGATCATCCGCTTGGTCGACAGCATGATCGAAGATGCGGTCCGAGTCCGGGCATCTGATATTCACTTCGAGCCCTACGATGATGAAATTCGGATTCGTTTTCGCGTCGACGGTGTCTGTAAGACTGTGGCTCGGCATCCCAAGCATCTTCATGGTCCCATTATATCTCGGATGAAGATTCTTGCGGGCATGGACATCTCTGAGAAACGCAAACCTCAAGATGGGCGAATCAAAACCAAAGCTTTGTCCAAAGAAATTGACATGCGCGTCAGTGCATTGCCCGCAATCAAAGGGGAGAGCATTGTTTGCCGTATTCTGGACAAAGTGGAAGGTTTGGTTTCCTTGGAGAAGCTAGGCTTCGGCGGCCCAGACTTGGAGCGCTTCAACAAGATCATCAAAAGGCCCAACGGTATTTTTCTTGTGACCGGGCCCACGGGCTCAGGTAAGACAACAACGCTTTATGCGGCCCTCAAAAAACTCAACACCCCTGATCGCAAGATCATCACGGCGGAAAACCCCATCGAGTACAACCTCAAAGGCATCAACCAATGCCAGGTGAAACACTCCATCGGGTTGGATTTCTCACGCATCCTGCGAGCCATGCTGCGACAGGCTCCCAACATCATTCTGGTTGGCGAAATTCGTGACAAGGAAACCGCATCGATTGCCACCCAAGCGGCTTTGACAGGTCACTTGGTTTTCTCGACGCTTCACACGAATGATGCCCCCAGCGCCATCACCCGTTTGATTGAGATGGGTGTTCCGCCCTATATGGTTTCGACTTCCATTGTCGCGGTTATGGCTCAGCGTTTGGTGCGAGCTCTGTGCGTTAAATGCAAAGAGCCCTATGAGCCTTCCGTTCCTGAGCTGGCCACTGTCGGCCTGTCCCCTGAAGAAGCACAAGGGATTCAAGTCTATCGAGCAAAAGGGTGCGAGAAATGTGGCTTTAATGGCTACACTGGTCGCATCGGAATCTTTGAATTGATGATCGTGGATGAAGACTTGCGTGAGCTTACTTTCAATGGGGCCTCCCACTTGGAAATCCGCAGGCAAGCTCTGTTGTCCGGTATGTCCTCACTTCGGGCAGACGGTGCCCGCAAGGTTATCGAGGGCAAAA
>WFTN01000183.1 GCA_015485455.1 Planctomycetota bacterium
GTGGTCGAGCCGCTCGGACCTCCTGTTTGATTGGCACCGAATTTCACCAAGGAATGAAATGCCGGTACCGTCGGCGCCAATCCATATTCATATGCATTGGAACGCGCATCGACCCATTTCTCTACAACCCCAACGAGGCTTCTCATAGGCGGCATGTCGGGGATGATGGAAGGGTTGGTCCCCGGAGCCTGCGGCTCAATACCCTCGGATCCAGAGTCAACTGGATGGTCGTTAATAGCAAATAGAGTGCAGACGACTCCGATTGTGGTTGCTAAGTATTTCATTGTGCCTTCATGTTTGCCTCTTGTCATGGGCTTGCGGTCAAATTCTCCCGGACAATGCGAGGGTGACGTGCTGCAATTCGAAGCAACGCGATTGCGGGTCCTTCTGGTTGTCTGCGCCCTTGCTCCCAGTTTCTAAGAGTATGAACACTTATGCTCATGGCTTGAGAAAAAGCCTCCTGGGTGAGTCCCACAAATTTCCTCAAAGAGATAAAGTCTTCACCACACTCGAAACGACCCTGGATAAAGACGCACTTCGTTCCAAGAACAAGGAATTGCAACAAGAATTGGTCAGGCTAAGCAACGGTGCGTCGGAGGAAATCCTCAAACAACGGCACCGTGAAGGCAATGTCGCCGTGGGCGGGGCTAAAGATCATTCCTTTTCGGATGATCTGAGCTCGCCGGGGACCGAGTGCCTGGACGTCTTGACCAAGCTTGTCGGCCACATCCGCGGATCGATATGGGCCCGTTCCCAGATCGGCCATGGCACGCACGTATTCCTTTTCCTTGGGAGTTAAGCGATCAAGTCGCACTCGGAAAAATCCGTCGTCCAACCGCCGTAGCGCGGCTTTGGAGGCTTGTTCTATGTCGCTGATATTGATCGGTGATTTGGCAGCAGCATTCCAAGCCTGGTATCCCCACTCCTGCAAGAAGTAAGGATATCCATGGGTTTTCTCGTATATTGCTTGCAGCGCGCAGCGGTCGATTGCTTCGCCTTCGTCAATGATGGGCTTCTGTATCGCGTCAAACGCTGCTTGTTCGTCTAACGCACCAATAGGCGGATAGTCGAAGAGACGTTCCGCATAGGACTTAGCATTGCCGGATAATGCAGCGATCTGAGGAAGCCCAGCACCAAAGAATGTGACGGGTAGCCCTTTCTGCGCAATTCGATGTATCGCGACAATGAGCGCGGACAATTCCTCTTTCTTCAGGTACTGGAGTTCGTCGACCAGCAGCGTCCAGCCCTTTTTTGCCGCTTTGGCAGCCTTGCCGACCTCTTGGAATAGTGCAGTGACGTCAACCTCAAGGTTGCCACTATTGGCGAGCCCTGGTTCGGCATCCACCGAAATCGAGACATCGCCAAATTCAATCTTGAAGACGCTTGCGAATCCACGCAGTGCTGCCAACGCTCGGTGGCTCATCGCCTTCGCACCCTCAACCAAGGACAGTTTCTGCAATACTTGGTGCACAGCGGGGTACAACAAATCCGCCAAGCGGTTGTCCTCAGGAGCTTCGAGGAAGGAGGTTAAATGACCACTTTCTTCGGCCATCGCTTCGATCTTGTTCAACAGCACCGTCTTGCCGGTTCCACGCAAACCCAACAGGATTTGGGACTTATCGTGACGTCCTTTTATTACCCTTAGGAGCGCGATTCTTGCCGTTTCAAGAATCGAGCTTCTACCAGCGAGCGCCGGCGGTTGTGATCCTGTACCCGGTGCGAAGGGATTGGCTATTTGATCCATGTCCGGAGTATAAGAAGTTTATGCAAGTATATTAACATGTCATTATACTTGCATAAACTTCTTACATAAACGTACCAGGTCAACTTCGCCAGTTTTCTGAAGCCAAGAGAGACCCGCAACGGACCTTGTCACTGAGGACGATGATGCGCTGATGGAGGCACCTGCGCGAGCCGGGTTTCATTCGTTGTCTATCAGTGATCAAGAGACTGGGGTCGTTAGGCGCAACACATCACTCGGGTATCTGGATTTTGATTTCTGCATCGTAGATGCCAGTAGGATCACCTCTTTCGGCCAATGTCTTGGCGATGACAGCGATGGTCCTTTTTGGGACGTCGTGGTAGACGACCTGGTCGTGAACGAGGATCTTGATGGCTCTATCCAAGTCGGTCATCTCGTCGTTGAGACGAATAAGAAATGAAGACGGGCAATTCGCTTGGGGGGAGATGGTGAATTGGGCGCCTTTTCGTACGGCTACGACGTGAGCTCCTTGGCGCCGATCAGTATGGGCTACGGCTAACCAATAGAAACGGCTGTGAAGGACATTATCCTGAAGCCAAACTATCTTTGTTGGATTGGGATTGCGTTCGAATTTTGCCATCCAAGGAAGGGCGATGGTATCTTCGCGGTTCATCCAATGGCCATATTCTGGGTAGATCTTCACCACATGCTCATAGCCGTCCCGGTCGCCATCCTTGAGTTTCTTCAACTGCTGTTTCCATTCGGCGGCGATAAGGTTGCGCTTGTAGGCTTTGTCCTTTCCACCCATCTGTAGGATGAATCCAATGTTGCGGAGTCCAAGTGGGGAAGCATCATTGGGGTGGCCTGCCATCATCGCAGCGGCAGCCCAGCGATCAGCCATCCTTGGGGCCAACTGATAGACACCGTCACCCCCTGCAGAATAGCCCATGATATAGACGCGATTGGGGTTGACGTCATGAAAGACAATCATGTTTTCAATCAAACGGTCGAAGAATTTGTCTATGTGCCCCTGGTGCCAGAGATTCCAGGAGTTTGTTGGTGCTCTCGGTGCCACATAGACGCCCTCTCTTGGAGCATACAAGCGTTGCTGATTGCGCCACTGTTGGTCATTCACTTTTGCCGTTGTGCCACCTCCACCGTGAAGAGAGATGTAAAGGCTCCGTCCTGACTTTGGTTTCTTGCCAAAGATCTTGGTGGTGAATTTCATCTGCTTGTTGCCAAGCTGAATGACTTTGTCTTTCATTTCCTTGGCCCGGGCAGCTTTGATGATTGCAACATGATCTTGCCACAGTAGAGTTCTTGCTCTTCTTGCTTCGGCGTTCGAAATGCCTTCTTGGGCGAAGCTTTGTTTTACAAGGGGGCCCCGGCTCTCAAAATCTTTGGCTAAGTAAGCCTTGAGCAAAGCGACGTGGTCTTGGGCTCGCCCCAAGCCTGGGAGAAAAAGAATGAGAGCGAATATGTTGATATGGGCGAATCTTGTCATGGGAATCCTGTTGAAGGAATTGTTGTGGCTCAAAGTCCCAGTTCTTTTCCGGCTTTCCAAGTTCTGGGGCAACGATCTCTTGTCCCAGCCTCATCGGCAAAGAGACGGGATAGATCGTCTGGGGTGTCGATGTCGCCGTGGGGTTGGAGGACAGTGATCCTTAGACCGAGTTCTTCGCAACGCCCTCGGGTGTTTTTCAAGTTGTTGCTGGTGGACATTGTTAGCTGAAAGATTTCCGGGTGTGGCTTCTTCATACCAACCAGATAGTAACCACCGCCCAAGTCTGGACCGAAAACAACATCTGTGTTGTTTTGCTCGAGGGCTTCAAAAGCTTCTTCGACGCGGGTGAGAGGTAGGTCTGGGCTATCACTGTTGCGCATCACCACCGGGTCGCCAGTCCCAAGGAGTTGATCAAATGCGTGGATCATCCGCTGGCCTAGAGTTGGACCTTCTTGGCATATGAGGTGGACGCCGTCGGGAGCGAGGTGGCGAAAACGAGGTTTGGCTTCTTTGGGGGTAAAAGCCAAGGTCAACTGCCAAGGGCCTAAGGACATGGTGCCCATGACATCTTTCAACATAGCTTCATACAATAGGCATGCGCCGTTTTCCCCAATGGCTGGGATGAGCCTGGTCTTGACCTGTCCTGGTTGAGGGTCTTTGGCCATGACGAGCAGTTGGCCTGGGTGGCTTTTCATTTCTTCCCCATTCTCAGCTCTTGTTTTCATCATGTTGCCATAAGCAGCTAAACATTGGGTGGAGGAGAGAGCCCATTTTTTCCGATATTTGTTTGGAGAAGTGTGGAAGCCGTTTGACTTGGAAGTTTGGATAATTATTCATGGATATTGCTGTCGTCTTGAGTGGCCATCGCCATGGGGCAAGTGGCTCGGATCTGATGCTGCATCCCTTCGCAGATTCCTCTTTGCTTGAGATTGCTTTAGAGAAGCTTCAGAGTCTGGATGCCCCCTGCGCTAAGTACGTGGCCTGCCCTGACCGAGAAGTGAAAAGCCTTGTGGGCCAATACCGGGGGTTAGAGACGATTCGAGCGTCCCATCTTTTGAACTGGCCTGGTACAAATAGTCCAAGTAAGGCTCTTGCCCATTTGCGCTCGTTGTCAGAGTTGTGGATTCTGGTGGTGAACCCGGAGTTTCCATTTGTCGATGGCGAACTTTGGTGGCAGGTAGTTGAAGATTTTTTGGCCACTCAATCTCAATGTATTGTCAGTGCCGAATCTATCGACGGGCCGTTCTTTTCTTCGGAAGGAACTCCCTGAGATGGCGAGGAACGCTTGTTTCGACAGAATGAGGCTTTCATCCTGATATCACAAGAACAGCTCTGCCAGCCTCTTGGATTGCGGAAGGTGGCATTCTCGCCTTACATTCTGTCAGGGGACATCACTCAGCGTGTTTGCTCTCCTCGAGAGATTCGTATTCTCGAAACGGCCTACACTTGGCAGCAACTGGGCACTCCGGTTTGACATCACACCGGACTCACTCGTTGAATTTATCAATCGTAACGATCGACAGAACTCTCTTGTGCTCAGGCATTTGTAATCGTATTTTTTTGAAACAACCATTTGCCGCAGCCCTTTGTTGACGGCACACATATCATCAAGTAAAGATGGTGTGCCGCTGTCGTGTTTCGGCAGTTTCCGAGTTTCGCCCTTTTGCTCTACGAAGATAGAACACCGCTTGATGTCGCAAGAAATAAAGATTGTCAGTGTGTCCATCCCTGCTGACTTGGTTCGAGAATTGGACCGAGTTTGTGATCTCGAACATCGTAATCGCAGTGAACTTTATCGAGAGTCGTTGCGGCAATACTTGAAGCTTCGCCGCTGGCAGGCTTTGCGAGAGTACAGTGTTGCTAAGGCTGCTGTTGCCGGATCTGAGGGAATCGACTTGGAAAAGATTGTCGAGGAACTCAGTGCCTAAGAATAAGAGACCTGCACCCATCGACCGGATTGCCGTCGATACTGCCATCTGGCTCAAAGCGCTTCTCTTTGGGGGCTCCGCTGAAGAACTCATTAAGATGGCCGTCACAGGCAAGGTCGAAATCTTGACCACAGAGGCCCAATTTGAAGACCTCAAAAGGGTGCTTCAGGACCGCCTTCATTTCTCCGACACAGCGGTGGCAGAAATTAGGGAATTCATGGAGTCTGCAACGACTCTGGTGAAAACCCCAGAAGAGCCTGCTGCTGGCCCTGGGGAGCGTTTGTCCCCATTGTTGCAGGCAGCCCGCCTATCGAACGCCAGTGCTATTGCCACCAGCGATGGCGCTCGCTTCATGGGAATCCAAGATTTCGAAGGAATTCCCATCGTCACCGTCTCATAGCCGCTCTGCTTGTGGATTCTGGCTGAGGCTCAGGTCTTTCTCTGCCCATTCATAAATCATAAGATGGGCTTCGCCATTTTTTGCGAGGAGCCCATTGATGACAGAGCAGCTTGTTCAATATTCGGTCCAAGATGGTGTGGCTGTCTTGACCTTGGCCGATCCCCCGGCCAATGCCTACACCCACGAAATGCTGTTGGCCCTTGATTCCTGTATCCTGAAAGCCAGGTTTGACGATTCTGTTCATGTCATCCTACTCACGGGGGCTGGAGAGAAGTTCTTCTGCGCCGGGGCCAATATCCAAATGCTGCAGGGGGTGGATCCTAGCTTCAAGTACTACTTCTGCATGCACGCCAATGAGACTCTCAACCGTTTGGAGTCCACACCTAAATTGGTGATCGCCGCATTGAATGGACATACCGTTGGCGGAGGATTAGAGATTGCCCTGGCTTGCGACCTTCGCATTGCGAAAGCAGGATCCAGCAAGTGTGGCATTCCGGAAGTGGCCCTGGGAGTTCTTCCTGGTACCGGCGGCACCCAGCGATTAATTCGACTTCTGGGGCGCCAAAAAGCCCTGAAGTTGATGATTGACGGTGAGAATTCTTCTTTCGATGAAGCTTTGAGTCTGGGGCTTATTGATGAGATTCTCCCGGAAGAGAATTTCATGGAAGCTGTTTTGAAGTTGGCTCGGGGCTATTTGCCTCCGACCAAAGCGTCCAAAGCCGTTGGCATGATCAAGCGCGCTTGCATTTCTGGAGCCGAGATGTCTTTTCATGATGGCTTGGCCTTAGAAAGAGAGCTGCAGCAACAACTCTTTCAAAGCAAAGATGCCATGGAAGGTATCACGGCCTTTAACGAGAAGAGATCACCTCATTTTGGTGGCAGTTAACTATGAGTACGATGAAAGCTTGTTTGATCGAAGAGCACGGCGGGCCGGATGTTATTAAGTTTGCCGATTGCCCCATCGCCGAACCCAAAGCCAATGAGGTACGGGTGGCTATTCAAGCTGCGGGGATGAACCATCTTGATTGTTGGGTGCGCAAGGGTGTTGAGGGACACAAATTTCCCTTGCCCATAATTCCTGGCTGCGACGGCGCCGGAGTGGTCGAGGCAATAGGAAGCGATGTTCAGCACGCCCAAGTGGGAGACCGAGTCGCTTTAGCACCGGGATTCTCTTGCGGTGTCTGTGATCATTGTGCCGGGGGCCGCCAAAACCTCTGTCGTTATTACGGCATTTTTGGTGAGACCACCAACGGAACGAACGCTGAACTCATCTGCGTCCCAGAATGCAATCTTTTGCCCATGCCATCGTCTATGAGTTTCGTCGATGCTGCGGCTTCTCCTTTGGTCTTTTTGACCGCCTGGCACATGCTCATGAACCGCTGTGGTTTGCAAGCCGGCGATAAGGTTCTGGTTCATGCTGCTGGCAGCGGGGTCTCCATGGCCGCCATCCAAATCGCCAAACTCATGGGGGCAGAGGTGTTCACCACTGCCAGCACCCAAGAAAAGGTCGATCAAGGTCTCACTCTCGGGGCGGACCATGGCATTAACTACAAAGAAACGGACTTTCTTAAGGTGACCCGCGAGCTCACCAAGAGAGCGGGTATTGACATCCTGTCTCTTATACACA
>WFTN01000184.1 GCA_015485455.1 Planctomycetota bacterium
ATGATAGCTTGTCCATTCATGAAACCCTGATCAACTTCTGCAGAAGTCTGACCATGGGCTAAAATAGATGTGACAATCAACAAACACACGCAGATAATTGATCTTGCGATTCGCATGGAGAATTCCCTTGGCGGTTCGATTCGAATTTTGAGACGACGACAAATGTTCTTCGTTGTGAATCCATTGAGCCAGTGCGGCATGAGAAAATGCGCTCTTGACCAGATTCACGAAGTGCGCCCATCTTCCCAGCCAACGGCATTTTGACCAAACAAAATACGGATTCTGGGCGGACTTTTCTCTGGGGCTGATCCTAGTCTGAACCGGCTCTGAGAGCTATTTCCTGTCCAATCCAAGGGGGCTCCCGCGTTTATGGTGACTTTTTGTCTCTCAAAAGATGTCTGTAAATTGCTGGAAGTGGCCGCGAAAATGAGACCTGAAGTCCCCCGCAGGACGGTTGTTCTGGTCGAGACATCTTCAGGTGGGAAAAAGTCCCGCCCTCGCAATGGCGAAGACGGGACGAGTCAGAAGCTCAAGAGCCAAACTGGGGCTCACTCACTTGAAGCGTAATTCCCTTCCCTCAGTCGCTGCGAAATAGCCGTTGTTGGCCACGGTGGAAAGGGCGAACCCTTGAACCATGAGGCTAAATCCGGGGTAGGTCATTGGCACGTCGAATCCCCAAATGTAACCGGTTGGCAAAGGGGTTGTCCAGGCCTCGAAAGCACCCGGTGCCATCAAGAAGAAAGCGCCTGGTTCGATGCGAAGCTCGGGGTAGCCGAAGACGGCTGTAGGTGGCAGTCCAGTTGTGAAGCTTTGGCTTAAGAGCATTAAACTGCTTGGCAGGAATGTCCCCAAAGGTGACCTCAGTTGGAAGGTGGCCAAGTCACCAGCGTCGAGAAATCTCACCGAAGCTTGTGGGTCGCCCCAGTCATTCACAACCATGTCCAGTTTCAGGTCTTCATTCGAACCTGGATAGGCATGGCGGTTGAATTCATCGGCGCCCATGTCGACAAACTGACCAAAGAATCTGGGATCGCCGTCGATGTCAGCTTCGTAGAAATTTGGCACCAAAGACATGCCACTGTCGATGCATGGGGAATCTGGCTTCAGATGATAGTTCGAAGCAAGAGCGTCTTGGAATTTGGGGTCAGAGCTGACATTGCCAAGGCCCACGAAGCCCCCAGTGAGATCGCTGAATTTCACAGTCATAAGGCCGGGGCCACCCACTTGATCAGCACTTGGAATGAGCCCGACACCACCACCCATGTTGTTCCAAACGATACTGTTGGTCATAGACAGGGAACCCAAGTCGATGTGAACACCCCCACTGCCACTTCCGTCAACACCGATACCGCCGGTATTGTTTGCGATTGTCGAATAGAGAATCTCGATTTGACCATTCAGGGCATGGAGACCACCGGCACTGCCAAACCCTGGAGCCGTTCCATCACTGCCCCCGACGTTGCGGCTAATCGCACAGCTTTTCAGGATAGCGTCACCAAGTACAAAGACACCGCCAGCCCCCCCTCGAATAGACTCGGTATTGGCGTCGCCAGCAATATTGTCTGAGATGATGCATCTGGTGATCGTAGGAGCAACACCAAAAATACCTCCAGCACCACCGCTTGTTCCCCCGGCGTAGCCGCCAGCGAATCCACCCCGGTTGTTCTGGATTTCGCATTGATGAATAAGGGGGGAGGCCCCATGAATCCCTCCAGCACCTGCAAAGAGGTTGCCATCCAAGGAATCACCACCGACGTTGCCGATTATGGCGCAGTCTGTCACTGTGGGGATGCCGTGGGGCAGGGTGAATTCGATTCCTCCAGCACCTCCAGTCACAGAAGAGAATGCTCCAGAACCGCCGTGGTTGTTTTCGATTCGACAGGCAAGGATGTTGCCGATACATTCGATCAAGTGCACACCTCCGGCTCCTCCATGACCATTGGGCCCGAGATTTTGGTCCCACAACGCAGAGCCACCGGAGTTGTTGCGAATCTTGCATCGATAGATGAATACCCCATCTTGTGGGCATGGCCCTTCGCATTCGATCCCTCCAGCTCCAGCCATGGCTCCTGAACCGGCGCCCCCTCCGTGATTGTTCTCAATGATGCAATTAAGGATTTGAGGCGATGAGCAGAAGATGTGAATGCCACCTGCCTTTGCTTGATGCCCGTGGCCGAATGCATCGCCGCCACGTCCATTGCGAATCGTCAAGTCGTTCAGAATTGAGTTACTTTGCTCGAAGCTATCAAAAGTGACGACGGGTCCAGCCATCTGCCCATCGATGATGGTCGATTCTGCTCCCCAGGCACTTCGGACTTCGATTGCTTTGCCATGGAAGTTTATGTTTTCGAAATACGTACCAACCGAAATCAAGACTGTGTCACCGTTGGAGCTAGCGTCGATGGCCCCTTGAATGGTCGGGTAGACAGAAGGCACTGACCTTGTGGTTTGACCTCGCAGCATCAAGGCTGCAAGTAGTAGTGCCCCAAGAGTGAGTGCGAGAATTTTGATTGTTGAATAGCGCATGATGTTCCTCCAGGCCTTCTGGCGCTTACCCGAGAGTAAATGCTGAAGGCATCACTGGCATCGGCGGTGTTTCTTGAAGGGAGGGCTTGGATGTTTGTGTTGATATCCTGTCAACATTCAGCTCGGTGGCCTCTTGGGCCGTTGAGCGCGTTGCCGAGAAACTCAGCCAATGCACTATTTCCGCGCAAAAATCGGACCAAAGAAGATCTCCGAACTTGCCTGGGAACTCAGCCGCGAGAAAAGAAATGAACCATCTCGGATTGGGCATCAGATGCCGTTGTTGGTCACCCAGAAAAGACAACCCCTGAGTGCTCGCGATGTGGAGAGGGTAGGTGGTTCGATTCTCCACAAGAGAATTCTCTCGCCGGGGTCGTATTCCTCAGCTCTTCTTTCCTTTGTGGGGATAACCATTCTCCTTGCTCGACCTTTGACTACATTGTTCTAAGTCTTCAAGGATGTCCTCCTCGGAGACGGAATCCAGGTGCCTCAGAGCTTTTCGCGCAGATGTCATTCCACGAAAAATGCTGATATGGGGATTATGACCAAGGACACTGCGAAGCGCTGAGTAGACCGAAAAGGCGACGTAAGCATTGGCGGCGTCCTCTTCTGCTTTTGTTAGAGTATAGTTCGCTTTGGCTTTCTTCAGCAATCCGTTGATCTTGGTGGTGCTTGGCAAATTCTCTGCCTCTGTGCCTGATTCTAAGGTGGCTATGATTTCTTCTAGAGTTTCAGGGCTTTCTCCGGTGTAGAACGAGAAGGCCAAACGGGCGCAACGGAGGCCAAAGGCGATGGCAACGCCCTTCGGAAGTTCTTCGATTTTTTCTCTCAGATCTTCCACAGTGGCGTTTCTCCTTTTCTCGTTTTCAGGGGATTAGAAATCTTGGCGGTTTTGGGGACAAACTGAATCCCTAAGAATCTGTCTATCTTGCCCTTTGAAACTCTCGTTTGAAGAATGTTGCCTGAGATTGCAAAACAAAGCAACATCGCTAAACTCCCGGTGCCAGCTTCTATCCTCGAAGTGGTGGCTATGAAGGGGTTTGGAGCCCCAGGGATTTTCCTGCCATCTGGCGATAAATGATTGTTAGGTCAACATGTCTATTGAACTGAGCAACTTGCGGAAAGAGTGGGAACATCCCAGTGGCGTTCGTCGTACAGTCATTGATCTCCCGCGTTTCCTAGCTCAGCAAGGCGATCGCATCTGCCTTGTTGGTCATTCTGGATCTGGCAAGACAACCCTCTTGAATATCATCGCTGGAATCGTCCGTCCCACTGCCGGAAGTGTCATCATAGGAGGACAAGACCTTTTTGCGTTGGGGGAATCTCAACGAGATTTCTTTCGGGCCCAGAACATCGGTTATGTCTTTCAGACTTTCAATTTGCTGCAAAGCTTGACGGCCATGGAGAACGTCATGATCGCCGCAAGTTTTGCCGGAATGGGCCTCAAGGAAGCCCGGACTCAGGGGACGGAACTCTTATCCCGAGTGGGGCTGAGCCATCAGAACGACACCAAGCCAGCGAAGATGAGCGTGGGGGAGCAACAAAGAGTGGCGATTGCTCGGGCCCTCATCAATAAACCACAGATCGTTTTGGCAGATGAACCCACTGCGAATCTTGACCAAGAAAACGGTACTGAGGTCTTGGAACTGCTGAAGGAAACGACCGTTGAGGCCAATAGTATCTTGCTTTTGGTCACCCACGATTTAGAGGTGCAGAATCGTTTTGATGATGTGCGCATTCTCGCGGAGATAAGCCATGACGCTGCTTCGACTGATTGAGCGCAATCTTGCCCAGCGGAGGTTATCTTCGCTCCTGACGATCCTGAGCGTGGCCCTCGGAACGATGATGGTCTGTGCTATTTTGGTGGCAAGGAAGGAAGTTGACGAAAAGTATCTGCGGCAAGCAGAAGGCTTCGAATTGGTGGTTGGACCAACAGGATCAGGGCTCGAACTGGTGTTGAACTCCATTTACCACGTTGAGCAGAGCCCAGGCCTTTTGCCTTACTCGGTCTTAGGACAGCTCCAAGCTCAGAAACGCTATGTGCGGGCGGCGGTTCCTTATGCCCTGGGAGATTCCTTTAAGGGCTATCGGGTTGTAGCAAGCACGGAAGACTTATTCTCTCAGTACTTTCCTGTTCCCCCAGGAGATGGCCCAGAGAAGATGTTGGCGGGACGACCGTTTTCCTGTCCAGGCGAGGATTTGGAAGAAGCTCTCGATAACTTGCGGAACCGAAAAGCCGAGGAAGCTCATGGGAAAGGTCATCACCACGCAAATGAGGCTGTTCTCGGTTGGGAGGTCGCAAAGAAGCTTGGGCTGAAAATCGGCACCAAGATTGAGCCCAGTCACAATGTGGAAGGCGCCAAGAAACACAGCCATGACGACACTTGGGAAGTTGTTGGCATCTTTAAGCGAACAGGGACCCCGATAGACCGGGTGGTTTTTATTAACCTCGATTCCTTTTTTCGCATTCCTGATCACGCCGGGGGGCTCATTCCCGGAACGGGAGAACCAGGGTTGTCGTCGATTTTGGTTTTTCCTCGAGGCGGTTTTGCCAAGATTCGGCTTATGTCAACTTTGCGGAATCGTAGCGATTTGCAAGTCGCCGAGGTGGCCACTCAGATCGCGAAATTGCTCAAAATTGTTGGCGGCGTCCGTGAGTTTTTCCTAGTAATGGCTTGGCTCGTTGTCCTCACGGGGGTCATTGGCATCACTGTAGCGATCTACAACACCATGAACGATCGTCGGCGCGAGATCGCGATCATGAGGTCGTTGGGGGCGAGACGTAGTACCGTGATGGGCGTTGTGGTGGGTGAAGCTTTTGCCCTAGGCTTGTGCGGTTCTCTCGTTGGCTTGCTATTTGGGCATGTCTTGCTGGCCTTTGCCCAAGAACATGTCGTTGAATTGTCCGGCATTCATCTGGACGCCATGCGTGTTCTGCCCGAGGAGCTCATAGCCATCATTACTGTCTCTCTGGCTGCCTCTTTGGCTGGTCTCTTGCCAGCGTGGAAGGCCTATCGCACAGATGTGGCAGAGAATCTGACTCCGCTTTCTTGAGATCAATTATGAAGAGCTATCGAACTTTCCTGGCTGTCCTTCTTGCCTTCTTCTTGGGTTGTGTGGACAAGGAGGTGGAGACTTCTTCAAGCTCTCCACTTCAAGACGCGACGAACTTGGAAGAGCCGGAGAAGCAAGAAGAAGACCAGGTCGTCG
>WFTN01000185.1 GCA_015485455.1 Planctomycetota bacterium
GCCAAGGCTTCTCTTCGATATGAAAGACCACCTAAGTAGTCCTCTATATGTTCTAACGCTAAACTTCGCTGTTCTGCCATCACAAAACAAGAAAAGTTTGCATCTTTGGAAAAAAACTGTTCGAAGAAATCGATTCCGAATCAGGGGTTTCAGGCACGGTCGCGTTAAGATCGTGTGTATTTGCACCGAATCGAGGCTCAAATGTCCTCTGACAAAGCATGAATTTCGGCTTCAAAGTCGAGAGATGCCCCTGCCGCGATGGGGTTTTCACCCCACAAGGCACCATTAACTTTGACTTGGTAAGGACTTAGGAACAAGACTCGCCATTGGCAGGGTCAAGAATTGTCGATTTCGGAGATGGGACCCGCTTGAGAGTGAAACCCTGAGCTACTTTCCTGCCAGAAAAAAGACTGATAAAGGGAAATTCCTCGTCCTTGAGCAACAAAAAATTGTCCCCAGGGACGAGAAACAGCACGGATTTTTCTTCTCCTGCCAACAAAACCCTTCTTAGGAGGAGAAAAAACAACAGAAATATCCCCTGTTAGGGAGTCGCGATTCTAGCTGGCGAGGTCTTGCTGGTCGTCATCTTCGCCGCTCTCGTCTTCCAGATCGTCGTCATTTTCCGCCATAGCCGCTTGCCTAACCACACGGCCATCAGACCAGAGCATTTCCAAGTCATAATAGCGGCGTGCGTCATCTTGCATGACATGGACAATTACATCGCCTAAATCCATCAGCACCCACCAGCCTTCATTGATGCCTTCGGAGCTGTAGACGTTGCCACCGCAAGACTTGACGAACTCGCTGATTTCTTTGGCAACAGCGGCAACTTGACGGCTGCTGTTTGCCGTAGTCAAAACCAAGTAGTCTGCAATGGTCGTCACTTTTTCGACGTTGATGACCGTGAGTTCTTGGCCCTTCTTGTCGAGAATCAAGTCGCCAATATCGTGGGCCATGGCCGCTGGACTTGAGAAACCGTTACTCGATTTCTCAGTATTTGTTTGGACGTTGGCTGCGCCCGTTTCTTCTTGAGTCATTGAGGCTCCTGAACGAGACGAATTCAATTCACGTCTCTTCTATCATTATGATCGACATCCAAGACGATCAATCAAATTTAATCGCGTGAGAGGACGGTCGGAAAACCCCCATCTCCCACTCACCCCACGGTTGGTCCGTGAGCGTTTGAAAACAAAGGACTTAGCGCCCTTGAGGCCCCCAGGTTACAGAGGGCCCACACTTCCCAAAGTCGCCCAATGACCTGCACACTCAAGATAGATCAAACAAGACAGCGATGAGGCCGTCAATTCTGGGCACACCAACACGAGAGCCCCGAAACGAATGCTTCGGGGCTCTCTATTGATTCACCAAACGATCAGCCTAAGAGCTTGACGAAAAGTGGCACGAATACCAAAGAGACGATGCACATCAACTTAATCAGAATGTTGATGGCTGGCCCAGAAGTATCCTTGAAGGGGTCACCCACGGTGTCACCAACAACGGCAGCTTCGTGAGATTCTGATCCTTTGCCACCAGCAGCTCCGCCTTCGACTTCTTTCTTGGCGTTGTCCCAAGCACCACCAGCGTTGGCCATCATAAGAGCCATCATGATGCCGCAGACGAGAGCGCCGGCCAAAAGACCAGCCAGGGCAGCAGGACCGAGAAGACAACCAACCACAAGAGGAGCAGCAACTGCCATGATTCCTGGCACCACCATTTCAGCGATGGCAGCCTTGGTGGAAATAGTCACGCATGCCTCATAGTCAGGCTTGCCCGTACCTTCCATAATGCCTGGAATCGACTTGAACTGACGACGAACCTCATCGATCATCGCGCCAGCAGCCCGTCCGACAGCCTTCATGGTCATAGCACTGAAGAGGAATGGCAAAATGCCGCCCAGCAAAAGACCAATCAAAACCTGAGGGTTAAGAAGATCAAAGCGCAGACTCGTTACCATGCCGTCCATGCCTTTGACAAAGACTGCTGAGTCAAGAGCAGCCACAGATTCAGGAGTCAATTTGTTGACTCCTGCGATGACAGCTTCGCCGAATGTGTTGAAGAGGGCCAAGGCTGTCAAAGCAGCGGAGCCAATGGCGAAACCCTTACCGATAGCGGCGGTTGTGTTACCCACAGAGTCAAGTGCATCCGTGCGTTCGCGGACACTTGGGTCGCACTCACTCATTTCAGCCAAACCACCAGCATTGTCAGCCACAGGTCCGTAAGCATCGACACCAAGGCTAATACCTAAGGTTGAAAGCATACCAACGGCGGCGATGGCGATGCCGTAGACACCAGCCCAATCAAAGGCGAAGTAAATCGAACCGGCGATCACAAGAACAGGCAAAGCACATGATTCCATGCCCACAGCCAAACCTTGAATCAGAACAGTTGCAGCCCCTGTGTTGGTTTGCTCGATGATAGACTTGACTGGTTTGTGCTCACCAGAGGTGTAGTACTCAGTGATCTTGCCGATGGCTACCCCAGAGGCCAGTCCAACCACAACGGTGTAGAACAGCTCCATGGGAAGCTCAAGCATTTTGATCAAGCCGAAGGTGACACCCACAGCCAAGACCGATGCCACCAAGAGACCACGCATCAAAGCGGCGTGAATCTTCTTGTCGTCGTTGGTGCTGACGAAGAATGTACCAATGATGGAACAGACAATACCCAAACCTGACAGAGCCAATGGGAAGACTGTCAGCCCCTTGGTCATGTCTGCGGTTACGTCCAAGCCACCGATTTTGGTTGCCGTGTAGCCCAAAGCGACAGCAGCAATAATGGACCCAACATATGACTCGAAGAGATCGGCGCCCATACCGGCCACATCACCCACGTTGTCACCCACGTTATCAGCAATGGTGGCTGGGTTGCGGGGGTCATCTTCTGGAATACCGGCTTCAAC
This sequence comes from Planctomycetota bacterium, assembly GCA_015485455.1. GTDB lineage: Bacteria > Planctomycetota > DRQF01 > S139-23. The sequence continues at coordinate 2,900 of WFTN01000185.1, forward strand.
TTTACCGACTAAGTCGGCACCAACATCAGCAGCTTTGGTGAAGATACCACCCCCAACCCGAGCAAAAAGCGCGATGGTCGAAGCACCCAAAGAAAAACCAAAGACAGCGTCAATAGCCACCTTGTCGGTACCAAAGCCGATGTAAAGTGCGGTCAAGCCCAAAAGGCCCAACCCAACAACAGCCATGCCCATAACGGCACCACTGGAGAACGCAACATCCAAGGCAGCGGCGAGGCTTGTCTTGGCAGCTTCCGTGGTACGCACTGCACTTTGGGTCGCGACTTTCATACCAAGCCAACCGGCTCCAGCAGAAAGAACAGCACCACAAACAAAGGCGATGGAAGTCTGCACACCAATGTCGCCCAAGGCCATCGCCAAAACGGCGGCAAGGATAACGACAAAGATGGAGAGGATTTTGTATTCCGTTGACAAAAACGCGACAGCACCATCTTGAATGGCCTTGGCGATTTCCTTCATGCGGTCAGTGCCTTCAGACTTACTGTAGATCGACTTAGTCCGGATGAGGACGAAGATCAAAGCAAGAATTGGGGCGCCGATGGCAAGGTAGATCAAGTTATCTAGCATGATCCGGCTCTTTCTTAGTATTCAGTTCAAGCAAGTATGCACGGCGGCTGAACCCACTCTAAAAAGGAGAAGGTCACCGTCGTGCTTGAATTAGGCGTTTCATAAAGGAATCTGACCGGCCGGCTCGTTTGCGAAAGAGTCGATCTAATGATCGTAGCTCACCTCGCCATCGAGCCTCCAACTCAGGGTCCTTTTCCCCTGCCTCTAGGACCGCAACGTATTTTGAGTCCGTGGCCGTGAAAATCTCAAAGAGATTGACGTAAGCTACGGAATAGTAAGGCATTTGTGGCCCGATACGGTCTTCTGCAAGGAGCGAGATTCTATTGATCTGCCCCCTGTATCTCAAGGACGATGCCGTCTTTTTGCCCACCAGAGAAGCCTGCCATAACCCTATGGCACGTAGGTGGATAAGATTCACGATGGCAGCGTCCAGAGTTTCAAACTCTGGGTTGAATCTTAACCCAGCCCCAGATTCCAAGCGATCCCCCACATCTTTCAGGAGAGCTTCGAGTGCCTCCGGGTCTTTGATGTCAGGCGCATTTTCCCCTTTCCAGGTCGCCAAAGCAGCGAGCCGTCGCAGTGACCTGGCCCAGAAGCGATAAGTTTCTTCCCAGCCACCGGACTCATAATCGTGAGGAA
>WFTN01000186.1 GCA_015485455.1 Planctomycetota bacterium
CCAAAGCCAATCCCACGGCGATGGGTATACCCCCAGCGGTAATTCCGTTGGAGCCCATGAATCCGATGTCAGGTGCGGCGATGTGCTGACTGCCTCCTTTGCCCCGACAATAGCCGGTCTCTTTGCCAGCGAGTTCTGCCAGGAAGGGGGCTGCTGCGCCACCTTTTGCCAAGAGATGGCCGTGGCCACGGTGATTGCTGACAACTTGGTCATGAGGCCAGAGCCTTGATGAAACACCCACAGGGACAGCTTCTTGCCCGATGCAGAGGTGAGTCGTTCCTCCGAGAGTACCGTCTGCAAGGAGCCGGCTGACGCACTCTTCGAATTTGCGAATGCGCAGGGCTTGTCGGTAAAGCTCAGAAACTCCGGTGAATGTGTCGTTTGTTTCGAATGTAGGGTGCATGGGATCCGAGGAATTCTGTTCTAAGTTTTGTCGGGCTTAAGACTCTGCCCACTCTGGTCGATGGCTCCATGAATTCTGCTCTGCATTGCGCAATAGGAACCACCATGAAAACAGTGCCACTGTCAGGATGCGCAGGACAAGAGGAAACATATTGGGGAGAGAGGTGCCCAGGTCGACGAGCATGCCGTCACCTTCGAAGAGGCCAAAGCCAAAGAGTGCAGGGAGCCTAAACCAGTAGTAGCAGGTGACGGCTAAGGTCACGAAGACCTTGGCTAGGGTTTTCTTTTGTCGCTCGCCAATGGAGTGACGCAGGGCGACATAGACGGCCAGGGAAAGAATCATTCCCCCCCAAGGCCAAGAGTAGATCTCACCCAAATGGCTTAGTCCCGAGGCCAATTGATAGTCTGCTACTTGAAACCAACCCCAGATGTAGCCCGGGAAACCCCCGATGAGCACTGTGGGTACGAGTCCTCTCAAGCCAGACTTTTCTTGTTCTTGAATAAACTGGTCTCCTTGCCCTGAGTCTGGGCAGATGTGAATACAAATGTGGCAAGAGTCGCAATGCCCATTGCTGAGAGTGGCCGCTGGGCTGTTACCATAAAGTTTTTCGACGGGGTGAACGGGACAGAGACCGCTGCACCAAGCACTTTTCCATTCGTAGCGAGAACCCAAGAACGCGCCACAAATGGCCAAAGCCAGGATGACACTGGCGGTGGCTGGTCCGCTTAGATCAAGGCCAGCGTGACGAAGGGGGACCAAGAGCAAGAGGAGAAGGAGTCCAGCAAGGGTGAGTTGTTTTTGGCTCCGTGCCGAAATTTTCTCTTGCCGTGAAAAGCCCAAGTGACGGGGTAGAAGCGCGGTTGTTCCCAAGGGGCAAATGTTGCGCCATAGGCCAGGGAGGAAGACAAGCAGGGCAGGGGCTACAGGGATGAGAACGTTCCAGAATGCGTGGAGGCCAATGACGGGTTTGAAAAAGAGGAGCAAGATAATGGTGATTCCGATGAGCCAGACGACGCCTTGAAGGACGCGCCAGACTCTTCTTTCTATGTCTATGTTGGGTGCTGCTGTACTCATGAAGGTGCTCGCGGATTTTGGGCTTTGATCGGTTAGGGTTGAGTTTGGCTAAGTGAGTTCACGGATGGGGGGGTGAAGTTCTTGAGGTCAGCAATGCTTGTGGTCTGCATGTCAGCCTCGATTTGGCGTTTCAGCTTGCCCCATGTGTGATGAAAGGCGCAAGCCGTCTCATCTGAGCAGAGACCGTGACCAATGACACAGCGATGCCATTGCCTTTCAGGTTCCAATGCGTCTATGACTTGACTGAGCATGACAGAGGAAGGATTGATCGCCATGGTCCAGCCACCTTTCCTTCCTTTCAGGGCTCGCAACCACCCTTGACGGGCTAATGGCTGCAACGATTTTGTGACATAAGTCGCTGAAATTCCCAGCTTTATGCCGATTTCTTTGGATTGCAGTATGGCGCCATCCTCTTCGGCTACGAGGAGGGAAAGGCAACGAAGGCAGATCTCTGTGCTTTGTTGAAACATGATGGGAGCTTAAAGGGAATCTGACTACAAACAAGATAATCGTAGTTTTTTTACGAATATAGCGATATAAGGGGAGCCGGGAGAGTGCCCCCGCTTCTCGCAGCCAGGAATTTGGTGCTGTTCAGCGGACGAAAGCTCGCCCCATTGCTGCCCTTGTCACTCAATCTTGGATGTGAAGTCATGAGACGCCTCATTTTCTCTTTCGCCTTTCTTGTCCTGCATGTTTCTCTCACGGCTCAAGAGCTCCCCTCAGAAAAGCCCGACTTTGTCAATTACGAGTCGGGGCAAGTTCACCCCATGGCCGTCTCCGCCGATGGCAAGAAACTCTACGCTCTCAACACACCCAACAACGCGGTGTCGGTCTTTTCCTTGGCGAATCCATTGGTTCCCCAACTGATTCGCGAAATCTCGGTGGGCTTGGAACCAGTGAGTCTTTGCCTTCGCAATGAAGATGAGCTTTGGGTGGTGGAGAATCTTTCTGACGGCATCAGTGTGGTGTCTCTCAAAGAGAACAGGGTGGTGGGGACCATATCCTTAGGCGATGAACCGACAGATATCGTTTTTGCTGGCTCCCCTCAACGCGCTTATGTTTCCCTCAGCGGCGAAGATTCCGTTTGCGTCTTAGACCCGAATAATCGCGAAATTGTGGCCACCATTCCCATTCTCGCTAAAACGCCAAGGGCCCTCGCTACAAATCCAGAGGGAAGCCGTGTTTTTGTTTTGGCCTTTCATTCAGGGAATCGCACCACTCTTATTCCTATCGACCCAGCCCCGGCTCCCCCAATGCCTACCAACAAGGACCTGCCTCCAGCTCCGAAGACGAGTCTCATCGTTTCTCTGGATGATCCGAACTGGAAATTCCACCCCATGAACTTGGTTGACTATGACGTCTTTGAGATCAGTCCAAAGACTCAGAAGGTCATTAAGCAGGTCAAGGGTGTTGGCACGACGAACTTTGATCTTGTTTACGATCCCAAAGAAGATGCTCTCTTCGTCGCCAACGCTGATTCCAGGAATCAGTTTCGTTTTGAACCCGCTGTCAACGGTCATGTCATTGACAATCGTGTGAGCCGCATCTCTTTGGGTGAGAAGCCCGCTGTGCAGTATTTCGACGTGAATCCTCATGTCGATTATGAGGTCTTGCCGAATCTGCCGGCTAAGAAATTGGCCTTGGCTGATTTGACTTCGATTGTGTTGAACAAGAAGGGCCAACTTTTCGTCACAGCCCAGGGCAGTGATCGCATTGGGATACTGGCGAAAGACGGCGAAATCCTCGGGCGCATCGATGTCAGTCAGGCTCCCATGGATGGCCGTGATACCTTCAACAAGCGGGGTCCTCGGGCTTTGGTCTTTGGCAACGATGAGACTCTTTTGTACTGCTACAATCGTCTTTCCCACACCATTGCTGTGGTGAATGTCGCTGACCGTAGTGTGGGGGCTGAGGTGGCGATCGGTTTCGACCCAACGCCCAAGTACATACGAGATGGCCGCAAGTTTCTCTACGAAGCGCGAATCTCTGGCAATGGCACCATGTCTTGCGCGAGCTGCCACATCGATGGAGATACAGATCTCTTAGTCTGGGACTTAGGTGATCCTAACGGAAAAATGATGCCCGTTCCTAAACAAGAAGAATTGAGCTTCATGCCCAAAGGCAGCTCACCTGAAGGATTCTTTCATCCCATGAAGGGGCCAATGGTCACCCAGACACTTCATGGTTTAGATCCGAATCCTCCGTTTCACTGGCGCGGGGACAAAGAAGACCTCACCGGATTCAACGATGCTTTTGTCTCTTTGCATGGGGGATCGCGGATTCCTTACTGCGAAATGAAGACTTACGAGAAATTCTTGTTGAACATTGCTCATGGCCCGAACCCTCATCGGGGCTTAGACAACGGTTTGTCCCCTGAGGCCCAAAGGGGGGAGTTCACCTTCCGAAACACCACGGCCATTGATTTTCCTGATCATACGTTGGTGAAATGTGTTGATTGCCACAGCAATCCTGATGGTGCCAATAACCATATCTTCATGCCGGTGAAGCAAGCCTTCATCGGCATACCCCAGCCCATCAACACTCCTCAGCTTCGCGGCATTTACAGACGAGGAGAGGCCAAGATCGATGGTTCTCCCTCGAAAGTCGGGTTTGGTTACGCCAATGATGGCAACTTCCCAACACTGCGTGCATTCCTTGACTTGGTTACTTTCAATGCCATGCCTACAGCAGAAAAAGATGATCTGGCCGAGTTCATTCGAGCTTGGGACACAGGGACGGCTCCAGCAGTGGGCTTTCGCCTGGCACTTGGTTCCAAGACCGTCGGTGACAATCGATATCGGCGAGTCATCGACACCTTGGAATGGCAGGCCGCTCTTGGGGAGATTGACTTGGTGGCTCAAGGGATCATGAACGGCACTGAGACCAGCTTTCTCTTCGACCCCAAGACCCGTACCTATTTGACCACGAGGAAAAAGGGAGACCGCTTAGCTCGGGCCACCATGGAAGTCATCGCGGGGAAAGGGAGCCTTGATATTATTTTCACCGGAGTTGCTCCTGGTTGCGGGAAGCGTTTGTCCCTCGACCGTAACCGAGATGGAGTCCTTGATTCACCTCAGGCCAAAATGGCGTCAGCCGGGTCAGAGGTCGGCAAACAGGATTGACTGTGACTTCTTGAGAAAACTCGCTTCTTGCGCCTTCCTCCCGTTCCCCACATGATGACTTTCGTCTTGAAGCGCAAAGGAATCGGAACGAGGGGGGAGCAGCCAAGAATGTCAGATCAAAGGTTAGAAGAGCAATTCGCCAAGCTGACTTCTGTGATGGCGCGTTTGAGGGCTGATTGCCCTTGGGATGCCAAGCAAACCCACAAGAGCCTTCGGCGCTACTTGTTGGAAGAATGCTACGAAGTACTCGATTGTCTTGATCGAAACGACCGCCAAGGATTGCAAGGAGAGTTGGGCGACCTTTTGTTTCAGATTTGGTTCCATTGCCAAATGGCGTCGGAGCAGGAGGAGTTCCCCTTTGACCTGGCCGATGTGGTCGAGGGTGTCACCAAGAAATTGGTACGTCGACACCCCCACGTCTTTGACGCCGATGGACAAGTTGATGCTCAGTGGGTCAAAGACAACTGGCAGAAGATGAAGATGAAGGAGGGGCGTTCTTCTCTTCTTGAAGGCGTGCCGATTCACATGCCGTCTTTGCAAGTGGCGGCTTCCTTGCAATCCAAGGCGGCCCAAGTGGGCTTTGATTGGCCTGCTTTGAAACCGGTCTTGGAGAAAGTTCGAGAAGAACTTGACGAATTCTTGGTCGAGATGGAAACCCACGAGACCGGAGAGGTGGAAGCAGCCGCCCCGGTGCAAGAGGAGTTCGGCGACTTACTTTTTTCTTTAGTGAACGTGGGGCGTTGGTTGAAAATTAGTCCAGAGGACGCACTTCGAGAAACCAACCTGAAGTTTAGAAGGCGTTTTCAGCACATCGAAACTCAAGCAAAGAAAATGGGCCGAACCCTCGATGACATGACTCTTGAAGAAATGGATGCCATCTGGGATGAGGCCAAGAAGTTGGAGTCATGAACTCCGGTCTCGTTTCTGTGCCCCTGATGGTCTCAAAGCCGTGAGTCGTCCGGTGATTATCTAGTTGCCAATCTTCTTCTCGTAGGTAGCGATGCGTTCTGTGATTTCATCTTTCAAGGAGCCGAAGGCCTTTTCCTGTAGAGGAAGCAAGAGAGCCTTGGCATCTTCCCAGCGATCGAGCTTGTCTAAGAGTTCAGCCCGAAAAAGTGCGATGTTGATCCGGTGATCTGAACGTTTGAAATTGTCTGCGATGCTCGCGAGCCAGGTTTCTGTGGCCTCTGGGCCCTCCGTTGCCATGATCGTGTTTTTTGCTTCCAATAAAGCATCGTAACCCCATCGGGAACTGGCGTTCTTTTCGGCGATTTCCCGAAACAGGGTCAGTGATTTCTCGGGGAACTCTTTGGCCAAAGCACGGGCCAAGATCCATGTGACGTGAGGCAGTTCGCTCATGGTGGGGTAGTCGGTCCTCAAGCCTTCCGCCAAGGATGCCACCATGTCTTGGTCGGCATAGGGC
>WFTN01000187.1 GCA_015485455.1 Planctomycetota bacterium
CAAGAAAGCCATGCGGGCGCGGGAACAATTCCGGCTCGCAACCTTGAGGATGATTTCAGCCCAAGTCAAACAATTCGAGGTCGACAAGCGACAAGATCCCACCGACGCAGATGTCCTGAATATGCTCATCAAGGCGGCAAAACAACGACGGGAGTCCATTGAAGCGGCAGAAAAATTCGACCGTCCAGAGATGGCAGCCAACGAACAAGCCGAGTTGGAGATTATCTCAGAGTTTCTTCCCAAGCAATTGAGTGAAGAAGAGCTTGTTGCCCTGATCGAAAAAGCCATTGCCGACTCTTCCGCATCTTCGAAAAAGGACATGGGCAAAGTCATGGGACTGCTTGCCCCCCAAGTCAAAGGCAAATCCGACGGAAAGTTGGTAGCGAAACTTGTTGGCGAACGCCTCTCATCGTGAGCAATATAGGAGTCAACACGCGCTAAAAGAACACCGGCCCATTCGACCAACTATTTTGGTTTCTTGGGACCTGTTTTTCTCTTGGAATCCGCTGCTTTCTTCTTTCGTCGCCCGGGTTTGGTCACGACTTCGACAAATATCGATTCTTGGTTCTCGGCAGCCGCTTTTACGATGCATTTGCCTAGATCATCAACATGAGTCGGGAGCGCTTCATAAACACTCGGGCCACAACGACAGGCGAAATCCCAAAAGTCGACGTCTTCTGGCAATTCTTGCTTGCGCTCCCGCTTGAGATATTTTCGGATGTCTGATTTCGCAGCCTCAACCAGACGATCAACTTTGATCTTAGGGTGGGTGAGCGCAAAAGTTCGTTTCATTGTTCTTCTCTTAGTGGCATCAGGCTTAGGTCTTTGCATCCGGCGGACATAGGGCCCCAGTCTAACAAGCCCTATACTTATCTTCGATTCCCCTAACGGGACACCAACCGAAGCCACCTACGCTCTGGCCTTTGCCGTCCGGTGACTTCGCCTATCACTGCCACAACCCTTTGATGGCCTCCCATGGTGGCGAAAGGACTCGAAAAGACCCCGACCCGCGAAATACGAGCTGATCCACATTCGGCGAGTTGGACATTGGCCCCTCGGTCTTGTAAGTTCTTCCTAGGTAGGGACTTTTGACGAACTTCGGTCATTCTTTTCGTTCCATTCCCCGAATTCGACTAGGCCCAATACCAGCGAGAGTCACCGGATCATGCAAGACAAAGATGAAAAGAAAACGGCCAAAGGGCTCGACGCTGAACAGCTCGCCCATTTGGAGACCCTTCTCGCTGGGGAAGGCAATGAAGGCGCCCCTCAAGCAGCCAACGTGCTTGACCGATTCTCTCGCTACTGGGCCAATCGCGAAAAAGATGAAGCCCGCCTGAAAGAAATGAAAACCATCGACCGCTTCGAGCTGAAAGCTCAACTTGGTCATGGAGCATTCGGCACGGTTTACCAAGCAATTGACACCACCACCGGCATTTCCTGTGCTCTTAAAATCGCAAGTATCGACGATCGTAAGAGAGCGAACTCTTTGCAACGAGAATCGGAGGCATTGGCCAGCGTCAACCACCCCGGGATTGTCAAGGTTTTCGGCCACGGCCGCGACCAAAAAACAGGCCTCTGCTGGGTTGCCATCGAACTTGTTGTAGGAGAGAGCATCGCTTCCAAGATCGAATCACGCCGCGATGAATCGAAACAAGAAGACCATTTCCTGTCCTTTGACACGGGAGACAATAAATCGAGCAAGATCAAATCCAAAGGGAAGATTCGCGCTCTCAGTCGCGACGATCTGCTGCGCTACGTTGAGTGGTTTCGCCAAGGCGCGTCTGCACTCAGTGCCATGGAAGATGCAGAACTTGTTCACCGAGACATCAAACCTCAAAATCTCATGGTCGCTAACGACGGTGGACTTCACCTCATTGACTTTGGTTTATCTTTCGATTTGTCAGGTTCGGACGTTCGAGGGATTCTAGCTGGGACCCTTCCTTACATGAGCCCGGAGCAAACCCAGACAGGATTCGCCGGGCACGATGGCCGGAGCGACATCTACAGTTTGGCCGTTTCATTCTGGGAACTCCTTACCGGCGCCCGAGCCGTTCAACGAGGAGCAAGCCGTAGCGGTCTGCTTTTGCAGATCGTCCATGATCCCATCCCCCCAGTGTCCAAGGGTCATGGGGTTCCAGCATCTCTCAACCCCATCTTCGAACGAGCTCTGCAAAAGGATGTGCGACTGCGATACCAACAAGCAAACGAACTTGAAAAGGACCTAGACGCCTGGCTTCGTGACGCTGCTTTAATTCATGCTGAAGAACGGTTCATCGAAAAAACAGTCCGCCAAACCAGGAAGCACCCCATTCTTGCGTCCTTTGCTTTCATAGCGATCTTGACGCTTCTGATCTGGGGAACTTGGAGAACAGTATCCACCAGGCAGCATCGAGCCAGCATACTCGCCCAAGCCCGCTCCATCGTGGATGAAGGACGGTGGGCTGAGTTCTCGCCGTTTTTCGCCAAGAACGCCGCCATGTTCGACGGAGATCCGGCATTTCTGGCTATGTACCGTGGGGCCATGCCCAATGTGAGTGGTGAGATGATCGACGAGATGTTCGCCCAGCAGGGTGTGGTGGTCGAGCAATTGGCCCACACCTCATCCCACCGCAAGAAAAAGAACGAAATCTCGGTTCATCTCAAGTACTGCCCGAGCCCAGAACTCCTCGGCATGGCAGCATTTGCCGAAGTCATGGATGGCAATTTCAAAGGTGCTCTCCAAGTCATCAAGAACAATCAGGGAATCAAACGAAACAACCTCATTACTGAGATCCAACTTCTTTGTCACATCGGCGTAAGAGACCACCAGTCATTTCGTAGGTTACTAGGCGAAATCAATCCCCAAGAATCGCCAACAACACAATCTCTTTGCATCCGCGCCTACCGACATTTTCAACAGGACTTCCTCTCTCGCACTGAGCAAATCGAGTTACAAAGCGACGAAACAACATCTGGCTTTTGGCAGCCAGTCAAACAGTCTGAGTTCGAGTCATTGCGAAAAGACTTGGTGGCCACCTCCCAACAAAACCCTCGCCATCGAATGCTGCGTTTCTTTGTCGCCATTGTCGAACATCAACTTGGCCGCCCAGAATTGGCCTACCCGATTTTTGAGAGCTTAAGGCTTGACTCCAATAGTGAATCCGACAAAGCAGGGACCCAATTCCTTCAAGCGAGGTCGTTGATTTTCGCTGCTCACAAGGCTCCGAGCAATTCAGATGCGATGATGAATCAAGCGGCCCAACTTGCCTGTAACGCCTTCGAAATGGCCCCAGGTTTAGCAGAACGTATGTCCATTTGGCTCACAGACCTAAGCGGCTTTCCCGCAGGAAGACAGCCAGCAACCGCCACCCTGAGAGAGCAATTCATCGAGAATGACCTGGTCAAGCCTTGGCGAACAATCCACCAATGGCTGACCTCTATAATGAAGTATTCTTGGCCGCCAGAGGTGAAACCCATTTTCGGAGAGGCCACCACTTACTTAGCATCCGTGGCTGTTTTCGGGGCTTCAACTGAGAACGAAGACCAGATGGTCCTCGATCTGAGCGAAACTTTCTTGGGCTGGTTCGGCGATAGTGAAATCCCCGAGTTAGAAGGACGAGAAGATGTCCAGAATTTCACCCTCATTGTGATCTGGACGTATCTGCACCGCGGAAAAGACATCGTCAACAGGGAATCGAACTGGAACGACAAGAATCCGAAGCTCATGACATATGCCCAGCGAGCGGCTCAGAACGTCCGACGTGCTCTCAGAAGATCTCAAGATGAAGACCCGTCCATCGAGATCCTGGCTGCCCAGCATCTTTCCGAGGCGTACCGCGTTTTAGCACTGGGGGTGGGAAAGGCAGGAAATTCTGAGATGAAAGGCGCAAAGTCCGGGCTAAGCCTGGCAATTCAGGCTGCAAAAGACAAAATGGCGGCGGAAGAGCTGGACCCGGGCTACGTTGAGTCCATAACCAGCCTGATTCAAATGTGCGAAGCTGCATTGAAGCAGTTTGAGGGTTTAGGAGAAGAGAATTAATGTTGCACAGCGCACCCACGATGTTGCTTGCTGCCCTAACCATCTTGAGTTTGGGTCATTCGCCTGTTCAATCCTACGGCACACGCCAAGGCGCAGGCCTGGTGAGGAGAAGCCATGATCTCTCTTCGGGCATGGATTTTGTTGCACCCCAAGTGAAACCTCCCTATATCCACATCAACAAATTCAAGAAGAAAAAAGGGACAAACGTGGTTGTCCTCAAAGTCTATGTCTGTGCTGATCCTCCCAGGAGCGGCAAAGCCACCAACCGCGATTGCCAACCCAGCGCAAAAGACAAGAACTTCGGCAACGTCACGAGCATCGAAATCACCACGAAGGATAAGTTCGGCAAAACGGTTTTCAACAATGTCAAGAATTTCAACAAGCTCGACAACCGTTACGGCGGAAGTCAAGACTTAGAGTTTTCGAGTGGATACTTAGAAAGAAACAGTGACTACATTGTGAGCGTGTCACTGAGAACAAGACAAGGTGATGTCAGCCACAAAGACGTGACTCTGACCACTCCCCGCTAACCTGCATGCTCATAAGTGGCTC
>WFTN01000188.1 GCA_015485455.1 Planctomycetota bacterium
GACGCAATCACAGTTGAGGCCACGGTTAAGGAGGCGCTGCCAAACGCCCGTTTCCGTGTCGAACTGGAAAGCGGCCACTCCATTTTGGCCTATGTCTCCGGGAGAATGAGAAAGCACTTTATTCGCATTCTTCCAGGGGACACAGTCACGATTGAAATGTCTCCATACGATCTTTCGAAGGGCCGTATCGTCTATCGCGGTAGATGAAACACTTTCATTCTTGGTCGATTTCTTCCTGAACAATTTTCCCATTCTCTCCGAATCCCAGTAGAAATGCGCCCACTGCATCTCGACGGCTATCTTGTAACTGCTTGAACAGCAACGACTTAGTGTGTCTTCCTCGGTTTTATTCCGATCTGGCACGGCCTTCGCTTTCTCTCAATGCGCGACTTTGTGTCGCCGAATTGAGAGAGAAACATGCAAGTTAGCTTCGGACCAATTGACACGCAGGCGGCGGAATCTCCCCAGGCTCCTCTTTTGGAGGCCACGGGGGCATCTGAAGATTTCCGGGAAGTCTTGGAGGATGCTGAGTTTTCCGGGGCCAACCTCCTGGACCAAGGTCAAAAAGACACCGAGGACCACCAGGACTTAAGTGAAGCCAGCGAAGTTGCGAGTGAACTCCTCTTGCTGGACCCAAGTTTGCCCGTGGAAGCCGACTCTCTGACAACCGACAAGAACCTTGCCGTTGGGGGAGCCCAGCAAGAGCGGGAGCCCAGTGGCGGAAAACTCCCGGGCTTGGACTTCGGAATGATGGACTCTGGAGGCGCTGAACATACAGATCCTCTATCCTTGGCTTTTTCTGAGCCGAGTCCTCGGGCAAATCCCTCCTCTGATCCAAATGGGACGAAAGTCAGCCAAGAACCAACAAAAAACGCCCCTTTGGATCTCAACGAGGTTCGTTCAGGGCTCGAAGAAGCACCGTTGGAGAAACCCTTGGAGGAAATGCTCCAGGAGGAAATCGGACCTGAAGTCCCTGAGGATCTTCTCGATGTTCAGGATCAAGGCGCCAAGACGATCAAACCACCGAAGGCTGAGAAGCCAGTGGAAGCACCAGCCCCGCAGAACACAGAAACTCAGTCGACCCAGGGGGACGGCGTGAATTATGACCCCGGCAATGGGGCTCAGTTTTCTGATCCTCAAGGGCAGGAAAATCCATCCTCTGGAGGCCAGCCAGGGAACCGAGACAATGCCAATGCTGCGGCCTTCGGCTTGGGAAATGTAACCAACGATTCTCCAAGCACAGATGTGGCTCAAGCATCTGCCCCTGCCACACGCGACCCCATCACCAGCGATGAAATCATCAAGCAGGTCAAACTCAATGTCCGAACTGGGACAAGTCGCATCAATTTTATCGTGGATCCCCCGGAGTTGGGTCGCCTCAACATTCAATTGACTCTGCGCAATGGCCGATTGACCGGGCAAATCACGGCGGAATCAGGAGCTGTTGAGAAAGCGCTCCTTGCAGGCCTTGATGGACTGAAGGCGACAATGAGAGAGGCAGGGGTTCACGTTGACTCCCTCGAGGTACAAACGAAGAACAACCCTCAAGATCAAAGTGACTGGGCCCCGGCGTCTGACGAACGACGAGGTGAAACACAACAAGGAAAAAGAGACCGCCAGGAAGGTGAAACGAGTTGGGTGGCTCAAGAAGACAGCGCGGAATCGAAGACGAAACAAACGTACGCCAGCAATGACGGCATCAATATTATTGCCTAAGGAGAGAGAGATGAACATTTCAAATTTGGTGGGTGGCAGCCCCCTTGGACCCCAATCAACTTCGAAACAAGGAGAGGTGAATCAAACGGATTTTCTCAACCTTTTGACCACTCAACTGCGGAATCAAAACCCCCTGGAGCCAGTGAAAGACGCTGAGTTCTTAGGACAGCTCGCTTCCTTCTCCGCCCTTGAAGAGTCAAAGACTCAAACCAAAGCTATCGAGCAACTAGCGAACTCCGTGGCGGCGAACACAGGGCTTCAGAGCTTGTCTCAAGCGAGCAGTTTGATTGGCAAGAAAGTGACTTACTTCGGCGAAGGTACATCGACAATCGAAGCCAATATCGTCGCAGTTGAATTCACTCAAAACGGTCTCCAACTGAAGAGTAGCGATGGCGCTCTCATACCTTTGGGTTTGATCACACAGATTACGGAACAACCTTCCAGCGGATCTGCCGTGACTCCCGAAGAGGCGAACTCGGATCCCGTCGAAGAAGAGTCCAGCGAAGCATAGGCAACAACAATTTGGGGTGATCGCTGAGAGAGCGGTTTCCCAGTTGAAGATAGAGGAGAGAGAGATGTTTACAGCATTACGTATTGGCCTTACCGGCCTTCGGGCAAATCAACGCTACTTGGATGTTATCGGCAACAACCTGACGAACTCAGAAACTGCAGGTTTCAAAGCCGATCGCGTTACTTTCAGTGACGTTCTCTACAGCAGCCAGAGATTGCCAACGGGGCCATCATCCACCTTGGGCGGTGTGAATGGTCGCCAATTCGGGCTTGGCACTCAAGTGTCCTCTGTGGACCAAGTGATGAAGCAAGGTGCCTTGATTGATACCGGCAGGACATTCGACTTAGCCCTTCAAGGTGATGGTTATTTGGTTGTGTCCAATGGCAATGAAGATTTTTACACACGGGTTGGATCCCTTACTATTGACCGCAATTCAAGCTTAGTCGACTCGCGAACAGGTTTCTTGGTCAAGAATTCAGCTGGCACAGCGATCACCATTGACTCGGAGTCCATCGCCCCTGCGGTTGCCACTCAGAACGTAACCTTTGGTGGCAATTTGTCTGCCAATAAATCTGGACCACTGCCTGAGATTCAAGAGTCATCTGCTGCCTACGTCGAAGTCTTGCCTGCGATTATCACGGGAACCGCAAGCGGGTCAGGCGATGGCTCTAATGAAACTTTGACACTGAATCTCGATGCTTCGACTTTGATTCAGATTCCTCTTTCCGCAAGTGCGACCACATTGACCGCCGTTGAGAATGAGATCAATGCCTACTTCGTCGCGAATCCTTCCAATCCAAGTGTAACGGCCAGTCAGTCTGGAGGTGCCTTGATCCTCACTTCCAGCACCAGTGGCGCAAACTCCAAAATCACGGTGAGCGGGACGAACACACTTCTGACGGACATTGGGCTGGCAACGACAACCACGGCAACAGGGCAACAATTTAACGCGAACGCCAACACTCTGTTGAGTAATCTGTCGACGAACAATACGCCTTATGCCAATGGTGACATCATTCAGATCACAGGAATTGACACGCAAGGCAATGCCGTGAATGCGACGTTTACTGTGGGACCTTCAACGAGTGGTTTTGATGGTGATACTTTGGGCGAGCTGGTTACCGCGATTCAGACTCAGTTTCCGGGAACCACTGTAGCCCTTGATACCAATGGCGAAATTGGCATTCAATCTAGCACCACAGGCCCTTCAAGTCTCACAGTTAGCTTGCAAGATTTGGGCACGAACACCGGTTCGACAACCTTCAGCACTCACGCCTTCGGAACGACCCAGGCGGGAACGGGCCCAGACACCCGGGCCACATCTATCACAGTTTTCGATTCCTTGGGCATTGCCCATACCCTCTCTGGGCAATTCGAGCGACAAGATGATGACACTTGGAATCTGGAACTGAGTGTCCCAGGCAACGAAGGTACTTTGGTGGGCTCGCCTATTACCCAAATTTCCTTCGGGGCCGACGGGGCCTTTCAGGGGTCGAGCTTGTCCCAAGTCGAAATTAGTTGGAATAGCCAAGCCAGCACGCAATCCGTCAATCTCGACTTCGGCACCGTCGGTGGTCTGAAAGGATTGACTCAATTCGGCGATCAATCAGGGGCTCAAGCAACTTCTCAAGACGGATTTGAGTCGGGAACTTTGGCCTCCCTTAACGTGACCTCGGGTGGAGTCATCCGGGGCTTCTATACCAATGGGGCCACGGTCGATCTGGACACGATTGCTGTGGCTCAATTCGCGAATTCTGCAGGGTTGATCCGAGAGGGTTCCACCTTGTATCGACGGAGTGATAATTCAGGCATCGCCCTGATGGGGCAAGCAGGAGTTTCAGGGGCTGGAAGTTTGGTCTCTGGGGCCTTGGAGGGAAGTAACGTCGACACGGCTGAAGAATTCGTGCGTCTGATTGAAGCCCAAAGGTCATTCCAGGGAGCAGCGAGAATCGTAACGACAGCAGATGAGATCTTTGCTGAACTACTGCAGATTGTCTAACTCAACTTGATCATGAGATTGACTTTGCGGTGGTGAAATATTGGGGCTGAAGGACTCTCGCCACCTTGGTTGCCACAAAATGAAAGAAAGAAATGGCGTTCATTGTGGATGCCGTTCTTTTCTTTTACATAGAAGTGAGGGTTCTTGGATATTTGTCAGCTCTCGTTCAAGTGACGTGGCAATTTACCGAGAATAGGGATGGAAGTAGAGGGGAGCGAAAACCTCGTACTTGGGTCGATTATAGTCTTTTCTGATTTCTTGTTCTGCTCTCGCCAAGGTGCTTTGACATGTTTCTTCTCGAAACTCGCTACGACATTCATGACAAGATCAATGCGCTGAATGGATCGCAAGTGGAAGCTGTCGACATGATGGACTATGTCAGTTGGGGCATTATTGGCATCCTCATTCTTCTGGCGGCCTATGTTGTGAGTCGAGGACTATTTCGAGTTGCCTCTGCCGGCCAAGTCGATGACCGAAGAGGACTCCTAAAGCGACGCCTCACGACCGATGAAGACAAAGATGGCCTGCTCGCAATCGGCAAGGTGCTGAAAGCGGACCACGTCAGTGGGAGAAACGCTGGAGAGGATTCGGTATTACTTCTGAAGGAGGTCGCCGCAGGCACGCGAGTTGCCCTTTACTGGAATGCCGGCGAGCTTCGCTGTGGTTGCCGTGGAGTGGTGGGGCAACCAGAGGGTGAACATCTCCTGGTCCGGTTCGACTCTGATTCTGCTCCCAAGAAAGGACAAGCTCTCCTTGTCTGTCCTGAGACGGAAGGTCACGCTAGCTTCTATGAAGTCAATATGGTTGACTCGCCGGATGCAAAAACTCGAGTACTTGGTTCCGCAACGATTCGGTCGGCTTCTCGCATGAATCGTCGTTATCGCGCTCATGTCGCTCTGCCAGCGGCCGTTATCCAGGAGGGGGAGGATGAGAACGAAAACCAGGACCCTATGCTTGTTCGCGTCCATGACATGGCGTTCGAGGGATTGGGCGTCCTTGGTGAAGGACCGTTGGCGGAAGATGAGAATGTTGTGCTTCGGTTGCAATTACCGGGGTACTTGGATCCCCTGACTCTGGTTGCAAGAGTGGCTTGGTCTGAAAGAGATCTAGCGGGACTCTATCGTGCTGGCCTTCGTCTCGATTGTGATTCTTTGGATGTACGATTGACTTTGGCCGACTACATGTTCGGTCGCATCAAAGCGGAGAGCAGTGATATCATCCTTGAACAGAGGCGGGAGCAAAATTCTCCGGTGAAACCGCAGTACTCTCCCGTTGACGACTCGCGGGCTTGATCGGAAAAAGAGAGGGTCATGCAACAATCACCACAGAAATTTCGCTTGGGTCAGAAAAAGACAACACGAGGCCATTTGGCTGAAGCTGTCCGGTTGGAGAGCATCGGCGACAGTGAAGGTGCAAGGGTGAGCCTCGAGAAGGCTAAGGCCCTATCGGCAGGAGAATTTCAAACCCGCCGGCTCCTCGCAATCCACCATTTGAAGCAGTACTTCGGTTCAAAACCTGTTTCTTGCCGAGGCAGAGGGGTTCAGAGCCAGTGAAAGAACTTCCCCCGCGCGAAAACTCTTCATTCCCATTGAGCAAAGTTTTCCTCAAGTCTTTCTTCTGCCCCATATAGCTGAGTGTTGTATCCTGCAACACTGTCATAACCTCTTTTTATGTGTGTGTTTACGCCGATTGCTCTGAGTGATTCTTAGGGCAATTTTTCTCTTGGCTTTGGCCCTCTGCTTGCGTTCCTCCCGAGGTCGGAAGTCCGACGAGAGAGAGAAAAATGAACGAAGCCTTATATATAGCCGCCAGTGGGATGACATCTGTCCAGCGCATGCTTGACGGTGCCACCCACAATACTGTCAACGCCGAGACCCCCGGATATCAAAAGCATCAAATTGTGCTGAAGAACTTCGGAGCGGTTTTGGATCAGGCCGATGCCCGTCAGGGTTTGGTGACCGCCGATGAAGTCATTGCTTTTGAGCAAGGGGAGTTCCGCACGGCTTCCAACCCGCTTGCCCTCGCACTCCAAGGAGATGGATTCTTGGTTGTTCGTCCTCCAGGGCCGACTGCCGAGGTTGCTTACACCAGAAATGGTGATCTCGCTCTCAATGCCAACGGGGAGCTGATCACGCGAGCCGGCTACCACGTACTCAGCGCTGAAGAGAAACCTATTACATTGAGTGCCGTGGAGGGCCCGGTAACCATCAACAAGGATGGCACTATCATGCAGGGTGCTGAAGAGAAGGGCGTGCTTCAAGTCGTCGACTTTCCCCCAGAGATCCGTGACACACTTGTACCCGTGGGTGAAACGTTGTTTCGCACCACCGATACCTATCGCCCGACATTGACCGATGGCGCCACAACCGTTGAGCAAGGATTCCTGGAGTACCCCAAAGCGGCGGGGGTGAAAGGGCTCATCAACATGCTCATGGCCAACAAGAATTACGAAGCCATGCAGAAGGCCATTCGATCCATCGATTCAGTCAACGAGAATTTGCTGCGTAATACGCAGTAGCACCTGAGAGAGAAGAGAGACCATGATCAAAGCACTGTTTACTGCCGCCACCGGCATGAAAGCCCAGCAAACACGCATCGATGTGATTGCGAATAACCTGGCCAACGTCAATACGACGGGTTTCAAGAAGAGCCAAGTCAATTTCGAGGACCTTCTTTACAGCACCATTCGAGACCCGAATGAGCAAACGAAGGAAGGGTTGCGTCCCGCAGGGCTTCAAATCGGTTCTGGTTCTCGGCTTGTGAGTACCAGTAAGGTGTTCACTCCCGGTGTCTTGGAGGAAACCGGACAACCTCTTGACCTCGTCATTACCGGTCCTGGATTCTTTCAACTTCAGTCCATCAGTGGCGAAACGATTTATACCCGTGATGGGAACTTTGGTATTGATCGGGATGGCAATGTGGTCAACTCCCAAGGACTCAAGCTCATCCCTAACTTAACTGTTCCTCAGAACGCTACCGTTGCGGTTGGCCAAGATGGTTTCGTTTCAGCCGTTGTTGGACAGGTTTCTTCACAAATCGGCCAGATCCAATTGGTGAACTTCGCCAACCCTGCAGGACTGAGTTCTGAAGGCGGCAATGTCTTGAAACAAAGTGGCGCCAGTGGGGCTCCTATCACAGGCAACCCCGGCGCAGCAGGATTCGGCACCATTGTTGGTGGTTTCCTCGAGAAGTCAAATGTCGAGGTTGTCAATGAACTTGTTGGTCTCATCACTTCACAAAGGGCTTACGAAACCTCATCGAAGGCAATTTCCGCCGCCGACGAGATGTTGACCACCGTGAACCAGATTCTTCGTTAGGAACGTGACATGAAACTACAGATAACGACAATCATCCTGTTTGCTCTTGCGGTCAATTCTTTCGGGCAGATCGATGAAGACACTGCGGTCATCGTCGAGCTGAAAGGGGCGAGCATCGCAATCAAAGGATCTCGGGTGCGGGTTCAAGACATCGCCAACGTGACGACTTTTGTCGTTAAAGGAGGCAATGAGCGGGTGACGAGCTTGCGAGCCAACTTGGCCACATTGGGTGTTTTTGCCGTCGGAAAAAATCGCCTCTCGGTGAAGCATGATTCCATCCGCAAGGCCCTGGTTCAGTCCGGATTCTCCGCCGGCAACGTCCAGATTGAAGGACCAGGCGAAATCCGGATTCGAAGAAAAACGATTCAAATCGAGAACCGGCGTATCTTGCGCATGGCTCGTCGATTCGTCCGCAACGCCCTTGTTGGCATCGATGAGAATGCCAAGATCACGTTTGCCAAGCACATTCCTCCCGTGGCCCTCCCACTGGCGAAGTACAGCTCAGAGCTCCATATCGAAACGGCGAAGAAGAATCCGACTTACATTGGCCAAGTAAGCCTGAAATTGGTGGTCGAGCTCGATGGCATTGACGAGACCTTGGCGGTCATTCCGGTCTTGATTACTCGCAAGGTCACGACGATTCGTCTTGCTCGTTCGATCAAGAAAGGAACGGTCATCACCCGTGGAGACATCAAGTTAGAGTCTCAAGAAGTCTCTTCTATGGGTGACCAGCTTTTCTTTCGGGCTTCTGATGTGATCGGCATGATTGCCAAACGAGACCTTGCCAATGGTGAAACGATCATTCGGTCGGACATCAAACAAACGCCCGTTGTTCGCAAGGATGACCTGCTGACTGTCCGAGTCAGGTCAGGTCTTCTCACAGTTCGAACTATCTGCATGGCAATGCAAGAAGGATCTCCGGGGGAGCAGATCTTGGTCCAGAACTTAGAAACGAAACGTCAATTCGCTGCCATCGTGATTGATGAGAAGACAGCTGAAGTAAAATCAAGCAACTAGGAGAGAGAACCATGAAGTTACTGATTAAGACAGTCTGTGCCTTGAGCCTTCTTTGCGCTTTGGCGCCGGCACAATCACTTTGGGATCCGAGCTATGCCGTGCGTCCGCTTTTCGCTGATAATACAGCTCGGGGGGTGGGTGACATCCTAACCATTGTCACTGTCTCTTATACA
>WFTN01000189.1 GCA_015485455.1 Planctomycetota bacterium
TCAAGGCCCTTGGGCAACCAATGAAAAGGTATCGACACTGTCGAACGAGCAAGCATGCGTCGGGTTAAAAGATCTCCGAAGAAAGCCGAGACTGTCACTTTCGAGCCAGACTCCAGGGTGATCGTGGCGGACTTTCCTCGAATCTTTTCTATCCTCTGAATAAGAAGGGCCTCGACTGTGCGATAGTCACTATAGCGAGTCGCAGCCTTTTCTGAGTCATCGCCAGTCGGAAGGCTAGTCACATTCGATTTGGACAAATTCGCAATATTCTTGAGGCGCTTCGATTTCTTTTCCGACAACTCACGAATTTCTTTGATCAAAGAACTTTCATCAGGCAAGTCGCGATAAGTAGCGTCCAATAGGGTTGGGATGTCTCCAGGCAAACAAACAGCATTTCTTCCTCGCCAGACAGCATTGCTCCGCCACAGGACATAGGGTGAATAGATGCAAGCTGAGGAATGGCCGAGAGCCTCAAGAAGATCGTCTAACTCAACATTCGAAGCCAATTCATTGCCAACAATGGTTGTTTTAGGGACCTTCCCACCAGGTCTTGAGTCCCTCTGATGACGCCATTGCCGCCCCATGCGTTGCAAAAGCATATCAGTAGGAGCCAATTCGGTAACTAAGAAGTCAGCGTCCAAGTCAACACTCTGCTCAACCACCTGCGTCGCCACAAGGATGGCGGGAAAGCGACGGGATTCACCTTTCCCCAACCGCTGAACCCAAAGTTCTTCGATATCGTCCCGGTGATTCTTGAGGAAACGTGAATGCAAGAGACCCAGCTCGAATTCGTCGCTACGCATAGTGGAACGAATCGTACTGTACCATTCTTGAGCCGTGGCCACCGAGTTCGCGATCATCAAAACGCATTGGCCAGAACGAACCGCATCCAAAGCACAGGCAACAACAAGGTCAACTTTAGCTTCGACAAAAGAGATTTCGTACGGTTGGTGACGATGGCTATCGACCACAAACTCCGAAAAGCCTCTCTCATCCAATCTGGATATCATGGGATAGGACCCAGAAATCGATTCATCTGAGTTTAGCCTCAAGAGGTCTCTCTTTTTCTCCACAGTTAGAGTGGCCGAGAGTACGATGACGGTGGCCCCAACATCCCTCAGTTCAGCAACAAGTTCTTGGATCAAAGATCCCGTATAGAGATCATAACTGTGGACCTCATCGAGAATCACCACCTTGTTCGCCAAGGCGAAACTTCTGACGAAGAAATGCTTGACGCGAACGACGCTCAAAAGTGCTTGATCTATGGTCCCTACGGCAACCGGCGACAAGAGCCCCCGCTTACGGCCATCGAACCAGGAATTCCCAGGAGCGAGCTCCACACCACCAAACATCTCATCTTCGTTGAGCCACGATTTACCATGTGCCAACTTCGGGGCAACTCCATCTTCGTATGCGTTCTCCAGAAAGTCCGACACTCTCTCGTGGATCATTTCACTTGTAAGCCGGGTCGGCAATCCAAAGTAGATACCATCGTTGGTGCCCGCAGCCATCAACTTATAAGCAGCGGCCAAAGCAGCTTCGGTCTTACCCATTCCCATTGCTGCTTCAACCACATAGACGCCTGGGGCATCCACTACTGCCAGCATGGTCTCCTGAAAATTGTGAGGTGAAAACTCAAATAGGTCTTGGAATGATCGATCAGGAAGAATTGGGTTCAAAGTGAATCCACAATTCCTAACGGCCTTTTTGGCAAGAAAGGAGACCTGCTGAAAGGAAGTACTCCTGTCTACAGGAAAATTCGATTCATCCGACGAAATCCAGTCACAGACGGTGACAAAACCCGCGATAACGTTCCTTTGAGGAGTCGTCAATGGCCGATCCTCTGGCAATCCAAACATCGTGATCATGCGTCGAATAAAGTTCTCACGTTGTTGGGCCCAATCAGCACCACCATTGGCGAAGCTGAGGTCATCACTCGCGAAATTCTCCGAACAGGTTCCGTGGTGCATACCAACAATTTCTGCAAATTCACGGGCACCAGTTAGATGGTCAAAGTAGCGAAGAAGTGATGAAGCACTTACCGCAGCATGATTGGGATTGAAAACGGCTCTGGAGTACTTTTGGTAGTCGGGAAACTGGGCAAGCAAGGGTCCTTTGAAACTCTCGTGAAGCTGAAATCCAGGGGAAATTTTTCCTGTGTCGTGGAGGGCGGCAGCTAAGACAGCCAAAAGTCCTAACTCGTCGCGAGTTCCCTTGGGAAGAACTCGCAAGAGTGCCAGGGCAACGAAGCCCGCATTGCGGCCGTGCTCAAATACCGTCAAGCCCGGCTTCCCATTCTCCGTCGACTTGGCATAACAGCGCCTGTAGTCTGGAGCGGGGAGTTCTGGCGACGAAGAATCAATATTCAAGAGCATCACTTGTTCCGTCTATGACGTTCATACACTCTACACCAACTGGGATTACACCTGAAGCGGATCAGCCCGATTGCCTTGATGATCTATTGCCGAGTTTACCCATAAACTCGATCTCGCCACTTTCGATGAAGAACGTAAGACTACCTGGGGACAAAAGGTAGAGGATCGCGCAAAATGCGAGCGTGGGGCTCTGGGGACAGTCACAGCTATTTTCAAAGCACGCGCTTCGAAAACAAGATATCCCAAAGAGACCGGATCTGAAGAGGTTAGGAATCGGAGTTTGTATGTCGTCCTACAACCATGCTTTGAATTCGCCGTCTATTTCTTCGAGAGATTTGGGGAAGAACTTCTTGAAGCGTTGGAAGAGGCTGCCGCAGGGGCGGGCGGTGATGAACTTGAGGAGTTGGGGTTTGTAGACTTCCAAGAGGAAAGTCATGTAGACCATGCCGACAGCGTCGTCTTCTGCAGTCAGGCCGTTATAAGTCTTGCCCATGAGGGCACGAAGACTGATGGATGAAACGCCTTTGGCTGCGTCCCGAGCATCAGACAGATTGCGAGGGGCACGGCTCTCTTCCACGCGCTTTTGATCATACTTGGAAGGAGCGAAGTAAGGCACACGTGCTGATCCCATGACGGCAACTTCTGCCAAATGTGCCGAGGCCACCCACATCCAGGCAGGTAAGTCGATATCTTCTCGAACAAAATAGTAAGCCATCATGTTCCCGCCCAACTGAGACGGAAATTGATTCTTCCAGATCGTGTCGCTCTTGATGTGTGCGTGTCCCAAAGGTCTCCAGAGGGTCTGTTTGTTCTTGCGCTCGTATTTCATGCGCGCTTCGCTGAGCCCGTAAGCGTTTTGCTTCTTGGTGCCAAATTCAATGAGTTGGTCCATGTCGTTGAGAACAATGGCCGTATTCATTGGCTTGGTTTCGAGTTTGCGAAACCGACCATGGGTACTCACTTCGAATGTCTTGCAAAACCACTTGCGGACCTTGTCCAAAGTGGTGGCCAACTCAAGAGCATCCTCCCGAGAGTCCACTGTGTAAACTAGACTGCTGCCAACCTGAGCGATATGGATCTTGCAATCCATGACTTTTCCGAAAGATTTGGCCTTGGGAATCAGATGCTTCTGGTCTTTGGGATACCAGGTGTCGAGATGTTTTTCGAAACCGCGCTCCCACATGACGTCGGCCAAAGGGCGCCATTTGAAATTGTCAATGAGAAGCCAGTCGTCAGGCTTAGCTGCCAAATCCCCTGCCCGCTCTGCTTGAATCCAGCCGCCATTGGCGAAGACATAACCATCCTTTTCCATTTTGGCAGACACACCAGCTTGGGCTTTCTCGGCATCCTCATACCAGACCCCAAGTTGTTTGACGTGCCCCAGAAGTTTCCGTGCTTGTGCATGATCAGGCTCAAGTACCAAGACCCGTCTTGCCAATCGTTGAGAATCGCGCTTCAATGCCTTGGACTCAGAGCACCAAGCGGCAACCTCCCAAAGCCCTTGAGCCGTTTTGTCCGTAAGAGCAGCCAACTTCGCCCTGGTCTTCTTCTTGAGGGGGCGACCTTTGCGGACCTTCTTGATCTGATCTCTTTGGATCACGATCAGCTTCCCCATTCGGTCGATGATTTTGACGGCTTTAGGGCTCTCTTTGGTGATCTCACCCCGAATTTTCTTGCCATTCAGAAGCCGGACGGAGTCTTGGGCATGAGACATGGGCACGAAAGCCACCAGAAGGAAGAGGACCGCAAGCTTGGTAGGAGTAAGTTTCTTCATGAGGTTGTCTCTTGGACTGTCACGTCTGACGTTTCTGGCAAGTTCTGTTGCTGAGCGGCTTGCTGTGCTTTCGCCTCTGACTTGGCGGCGGCGCGCTTGCGAGCCCGCTCTCCTTTGATCCATGCTTCGCAAGAAGCGATTTCTTCTCTTTGCTCCCCCGTGACGTCGAGCTCGAGCAGGTTGGCGAAAATAGAGGTCAGCATTTTAGGTTGCATGAAGGCATAACCGTCCTTGGCAACAGAGAGGCCTAATGTCACGCATTGATTGATATCTTTGTTCTCCGCCGCCAAGAGCCCTTCTAAGGCTTGACGCATGGGCTTCAGCCAGGTCTTGGCCTTGAAAGGATCGTCTTCAAGCCTGCGGAGCTCCATCGCTTTCTCCGCCGCCAGAGAAAACTCACAAGCGCCAATGAGATGATCAACAAGGAAACGATCGTCTAAGTTTTCTCGGCCTTCAGCCCAGTCGAGAGTAGCGCTATGGAGTTCTTGGGCTAACTCTGGAGATAAGTGCTCGCGAATCTCTTTGGCTACTTCCTTCGACGCGACTTGGAACTCCAAGCCATCTGTTTCAGCCACCAAATCGTTGTTGGCCAGCTTCGCCAAGGTCTTGACCACCACCGATTCGTCGTAGCCGCAGATTTGATTGAAATAGGCCCGCCGAAGTGGGCGATCATTGATGGCCAATGCAAAGGCCACCTTCTCATGCCCGTGGACGTGATCTAAAGCTTCCTTAACTCGTTCCGCTCTCGTCGCCATGACTTCCCCATGTGCTTTCTTCGAATTTTTCGTGAATCTTGATACCCAAGATCGCCGATGCGTATGCCAAGACAATACCGGCAATGACATCTGCGACATAATGATATCGAAGATATACCGTTGAGAAGATCAATGCTACCACGAGGGGGGCCAAATAAGGCACCAGTTTCTTGGCATAGCGTTTTGCCAAGAGCAGCGCTAAGAGGGCCACCGCTGTATGTCCGCTGGGAAAGCAGTCTTGTTTGATTTTCTCGATGAAAGCCATGGTTTCTCGCATCTCGGTGGCCAAGTATACGCCTTGGAGAGGTTGAGAGAACTGATAGAGGTGAAATCGATCAAGGTTGGGACCCGTTGCCGGGACGATGTAGTAACCCAAATATGACAAGTAGATGCAGAGGACGAAGCAAAAGGTTAAACGGGCCAAAATCCGAGGTTGCTTTTTCTTCATCACTGCCAAACCCACAACCACAGCAATAAAGTAGTAGTAGTTGTAAATCCATTGGAGCAGCTCTGTGACAATAGGATTCGACAGTTTGTCAACGAGATGAAGTGGGCTGGCCCCCAGAAACAAGGCCTTGTCGAATCGAAACAGCTTCTCTTCCCAGTTGGAAGGATTCACGAAAGGAACCAAAGACCCCAATTGAGTGAAAACCAATGGAATTGTGGCCATGCAATAGCCCATCCGGACCAAGGCTGCTTTGCCCAAACTCCAGGACGGGGTTTTCTTGACGATCCAAAGGAGAAGGACAATCAGGCAAGTGTCAATGAGACTCCAGCCCACCGGATCAGACACGGGATCCCAGATCACCATGAAAAGGACCACTGAACCGGCAAGAAAGACCAAATGACACCAATCTACGGGCCAGAAGCCCAAATCATTGGCGTCAAGCTTGCGCTCGTCTTGATCGTTGTTGTGGTCGTTATCCAGCATAGGGTCTACATTTAAGAAAATATTCCGCGCCAGATTAGCAGTTAAATGGGTTTGGGGCAAAACCCGGAGAATTCCCCGTTCCGACCCTCAAGATGGACAAATCTCCCATCAACATGAGACACTTTGAGGGTAGGGAAGAGACAATTTCACCTTATGGCGCCTTGGACTTCACCTTCAGATGCTCCCTACCCCAGTTCAACGA
>WFTN01000190.1 GCA_015485455.1 Planctomycetota bacterium
CTTCGCTGTTCGATAGAAGGAATTTCTCCATGGCCCATCGTTTCTTGCTGTCCCTTGTCCTCTTCACCTCGGTTTTCTCGTCCAACTGGGCATCGGCGGCGGTGCAGCAGGAAAAAACACCTGAAGCGAAAGCACAACAACTGGCCAGGGAAGTCGAAGAAAAGGTTGCTGAGCTTCGGGAACTTCCCTACCTCAACCCCACAGCCGTGGGCGTTCATGACGTTGAGACCCTTCGCAATTTCTTAACGCAAGAGCTTGACAAAGAGTTGACCCCGGAAGTGGCCGACAAGCATCAGCGCGCTATGGTGATGTTAGGCCTCTATGACCGGGACACGGATTTGCGCGCCTCTGCCCTCAAACTTCTCTCCGAACAGATCGCTGGCTTCTACAATCCCAGCAAAAAGGAATTGTTCTTGGTACGCCGCGCCGCCAATGACGCAGCTGGTTTGGAGATGGACAAGGTCATCATGACTCATGAACTCGTTCATGCTCTGCAAGATCAACACTTTAATCTGTCCACTTTTCTCAGCGCTATTGCTGCCAATGACGACAAGATTACTGCAAGGAAATCTTTGGTTGAAGGTGATGCAACTTGGTTGATGACAGCCTATCAATACGGCCTCAAGCAGACGAAAATGATCATGGGAATGGGTCCTATGGTGCCCGATGATATTGCTGGCATCAAACCTCAGCTCGAGATGGCAAAGAAAATGGGGGTGAAAGGACCGGGGGGCGATGGGCTTAACATGGACGCCCTCATGGCTGTCCCCATCGTCGATGGCGATGAGATGATATTCTGCTACTACGGTGGTGCCAAGTTCTGCAATCATCTCATCAAGAAAGGCGGAGTGAAGGCCATGGATCTGGCTTTCAAGCGCCCCCCCCAATCCACAGAGCAGATCCTTCATCCTAAGAAATATGACGTCGAGTATGACGCTCCTCAAGCCGTGGAGATTCCTAATCTTGCTCGGACTTTGGGCAATCAGATGGCGAAAATTGCCGGCAATACACTGGGCGAATTGCGCCTGCGCTCTTGGCTCACCGATTTCGGATTTAAGGGTAAGGAAAGAGGCAGAATTCACGGAGGATGGGATGGAGATTCTTATGTCGTCTATGGCGGAGAGGGCCTCGCTGATGTCCTTGTTTGGGTGAGCGTTTGGGATTCGCCCCAAGATGCAGCAGAGTTCAGCGATGCCGCCCTGAAGAATCTTACCGAGATGGAATCAATGGACGCAGATGTCGACCAAACGATAACCTCCTGTGGACTGCGGTCGGGCGTCCTGCATGTTGAAAATCAGGTTTATTATCTTCGCCATGTACCAGTGAACAAGTGGCTCGATGTGTGTAATATCCTACGTAAGGAAACTAAGTTCACAGAGGAATCGTTTCAGGAAGAGAAGAAAAAATGAACTATGAGAAACTCCTTTCAGATGTATCAGAAGGTCAAGAACGCCTTTCCGTCCAAGAGAGTGTCGAGTTGTTTCTCCATGCTGATCTTAACTCCTTAGGACAAGCCGCAAATCGCATGCGTCAACGACTTAACGGTGACGAAGTTGTCACCTACTTGGTAGATCGCAATATCAACTACACCAATGTTTGCGTGACGGATTGCAAATTCTGCGAATTCTATCGTCCCTTGGGTCATAAAGAATCCTATGTCATCTCTGAAACGGAACTCTTCAAGAAAGTTGAAGAGACGGTTGCCCTCGGCGGCACAAGAATTCTTCTTCAAGGTGGTCACCACCCGGAGTTGCGCCTCGATTTCTATGTAAACATGTTGAAGAACCTGAAGACGCGCTTTCCCCAGGTAGAGTTGAACGCTTTTTCTCCCCCGGAAATTGATCACATCGCCCAAGTTGAAGGCACGTCCTGTTTGCAGGTCTTGGAATCTTTGAAAACTGCTGGGTTAGATGGTCTTCCCGGGGGCGGAGGCGAGATCCTGGATGATGAAATCCGTGAACGTGTTTCACCTAAGAAACTCATGAGCACCGGATGGCTATCCTGTATGTCAGATGCCCACTCCTTGGGACTTCTTACCAGCGCATCTCAGGTGATTGGTTTTGGGGAGGAGCCGACTCATCGCTTCAATGCCCTCCAAGGTATTCGAGATACCCAAGATAAAAGTATGGCTGCCTACGGGCGAGGTTTCCTTTCCTTCGTTATGTGGCCATTGCAATTTGAAAGTCGCTACGGAGAAGTCTTCGGCAACAAAAAGGGCGTCAAATTGGGGGCTGAAAGAGAAGAATACCTGCGCCATAGCGCATTGAGTCGCCTCTTTCTCGACAGTGTCCCACATATTGGCGCCTCGTGGCCAACGATGGGGCCTGTGATCGCTGCAGAAGCGCTGATGTTTGGTGCGGACGACTTTGGCTCCACTATGATTGAGGAAAATGTCGTGAGTTCCGCTGGATCAACTTACGATTGCATGACGGAGGAGGCGATTCGCGCCCATATTGGGGACGCTGGCTTTCGACCACAGAAGCGAGATTCTGCCTATCAAGCGGTTTCCTGAGATGACCGCCCCAGCCTCCGAGTCACAGACTTTTCGATGGTCATGATCTTAACCCGCAGCAGGGATTCTATCTTCATTTTCTCCTTCTTGTGGAGATGGTGTCTCCTGCAAATCGGACAATTTATCCTCCCTTGGTCATTCTCAGTTTCGGATTATCACCAGGTTCTACCCTCCGTCATTGCATATTTGAGGTCGAAAGCCACAAGCGGGTGAATGCCCCAGGACAATTTGTACCCCCTGCCCTAAATCCCAACCAATTCCCTAGTTGGGAAGCCTCAATTTGAGCGGAATGTAGTGATTTTGCCTCAAAAAGAGGGCAAATGCATCCATTCCCTCTTTACTTACTCAACCATGCCCCATTGGGGCGCCGATATGGGAAGCAGTCAAGTTTACGTCCAGACGGCTCAACGACCGGGAAAGACCCGGAAGGCAGGAATACCCCGTGGGTGGACTCAATTCGCGTTCTGGCTTAATTGCCATTCACAATCAGACCGCCCTTTTCAGGCGAACCATTTTGCCCGAGCTCAGACGTGCCCGGTTCGGATGTGACGAGTCGGTTACCGAACTCAAGGCAACCGGTTGCCCTTATGCTGTTCTCGTTGACATCAGCGAAATGCAAAACATCCAAACAACACTGCAAATTCTGAGGACGGAACACAACGCCGGTGCGGTCATCGCAATCTGCAGTTGTGTGGCAGATTCCAGTCACCGACTGATAGAAGCATTTCGCAGTGGAGTTTCGGAAACCTATTTAGTCGAAAACAGTGAACTCGACGACTTGGTTCCTTCCATTAAGCTTGCACTCGAAAAACAACGACTTGAACTTCAAGGACAAAAAACCACCCAAAACTTCACTCAAGAACTTGGTAAACGAGCTCGCTCTTTGGTCAAAGCGAATCTCAATCTGGAAGAGACTTACGAAGAGACTCTCAAAGCACTGGTTCTTGCTTTGGACTCCCGGGAAAAAGCCACAGCGGGCCATTCCATTCGAGTCGCTTATTTCACTTGCTATCTCGCCATGTTGATGGGAATTGAAGGTGAAGACCTCAAAGATATATACCGTGGCTCCTTGCTGCATGACATCGGAAAAATTGGCATTCCAGACGCTATACTTTTGAAGCCTGGCAAACTCACCTTCGACGAATTCGAGACTATGAAGGAACACACCAACCTTGCCAAGGCGTTCTTAGGTCGAATTCAGTATTTGGAGCGGGCCTCAGATATCCCTTACTACCACCACGAGAAATGGAACGGTGCTGGATATCCAGAACAGCTCCGAGGCCAAGATATCCCCCTAGCGGCGAGGATTTTCGCTATTGCTGACGTCTATGACGCTTTGAGAAGTAAACGTTGCTACAAAGATCCCATGACCTTCGATGTGGCCATTAACATCATCAAGAAGGATACGGGGACGCATTTTGATCCCAGTGTGGCATCCGTTTTCTTGGATCAAGATGAAATCACTTGGGATGATCTTGATCGTGCGAGCCGCTCTAAGGTGACGAGTTTCGAGATCATGCATCAAGTTTGCAGCGAACTCATCCTCAAGAATGCCACAAAGACACCAATGGGGAGTCTTGTTTAATGTTTACCCTGAAAGATCTCAAAGTCCGCAATTCTCAGTGGTTCGAATACCTGAGGCAAATCCTGGAGTTGGAAGAATTTGGTTCTGACCTCATTGTTGGTGCCCTCTATTTCACTCCTGACTTTGCACTGCATGTGTTGGCGTTGGCGAATTCAAGCACGTTCTCGGCCACCACGTCTATTGAACGGCTGGATCGGGCGGTCTTTCTTCTGGGCCGCAAAACGATTCGCGATCTGACTTATGAGGTCGAATTGATCCCAGACGATTCAGTGGATTCAGAAACACCAGTCAGCTGGAAAGCTTTCGTTTACGAGAGTGTCTCCGTGGCAACGGGGGCATCATTGGTGGCGCGAGCCGCCCAGATCCCCTTGGTGGAAGAGGCGAGAACAGCAGGCCTCATCCATGATTTGGGTTTCGACCTTCTCTGTCGTGAGCGTAAAGAAGAGACAGCCTTGGCCTGGAACGCAGCCCTTGCCACAGGGACCAGATTGGTTGATCATGAGCGTCTCTATAGCGACACGGATCATTGCGAAGTCGCTGAAGAGCTCTTTCGCGCCGCAGGACTTCCGGATTCTTTGACAATCGCCACTGGCCTTCACCATGACCCTTTGGTTGCACCTGTAGAGCATCGCTATTTGACTATTCTCATTTACGCTGGAGAATGCCTCACCCAAAGGGCGGGCTTGCAGAACTGTCATGGCGAACCTCCAGCATTGGAAGATCGTGTGTTCGCAGAGCTTCGGCTGAACGAAGACATGACAACCAGTTTCGTTCCTTTGCTTCTGACTGAGTTGGAGCGTTTGGGACTATCACCTCGGACCGCAGCCTTGGCCGGAGTTTGAGTTCATGAACAGCAGCAAGATTCTTTGTATCGATGATAACGACAGAAACCTCCGCATACTTCGGGAGCTGCTGGAGTCAGACTATGCTCTTGAGTGTGCTCAAGATGGAGAGTCCGGGCTTGATCTTTTGCATGAAGAGCTACCAGGTCTCATTCTCTTGGATGTCATGATGCCTGGAATTGACGGCTATGAGGTCTGCCGTCAAGTGAAGAAGGATCCGGCTACCGCCAAGATCCCCATCGTACTTCTCACTGCCAAGGCAAAAGAAGACGAAAAGCAAATCGGTTTTGAAGCGGGGGCTGACGGATACCTGATGAAGCCTTTTGATCCGGATGCACTCATCGATTTGGTCGAGAGTTTCGTTCCCGTTCCTGTCCCAATCGCTGACTGAAAAGCCATGAGGCGGGAGCTCACAATGGAATCTGAAATTCTTGCAGCTTGCCCTGTTGCATTGGTGGGAGTCGATCCCGAACTCAACATTGTTTATGCTAATGCCGCCGCAGAAACCCAACTCGACCTCCAAGACGGAGGGGGCAACTTACTTGCCGTCCTTCCAGGATTGCGTGAATTGGATCATGGTAGTTTTGGCAGCCCGGATGGTATTTGGCTTTTGCACCGAGCTTCCCGGGACAAAGTGCAGGTAGAAGCGCGCCGTGGGAGCAGCAGATTTCAAGTAGAAATCGATGTGCGCTCTCTTCGGCTTGGCCAAGAAGAGCTAACCGTGGTTGCAATCCATGATATGACATCCCTCAATTCTTCTCTCACCAACATCATGAATGTTCAACGGGAGCTAGAGGAATTCAATCGGGTGGCCATAGGCCGGGAGCTGCGGATGGTCGCACTCAAGGATGAGATTAACCAGCTTCTGAGCGCACAAGGGCAGGAACCCCGCTACGTCGACTGAGAGGAAAATCGGGGCTGCCTCTCTGAGAAAACACGATAACGGCCGGACTTGTCTTACGACAGATCCGGCCGTTTGTCATTTGCGAGCTGAGTTAAATGAATGACTCATCTCCTGCATTTTCTTATTGCAGAATGTTACGAATCTCTGGCAGCAAAGGACGGGTGGCCAAGGTCTTCAGTGCCAAGTTACTGCCCTCGCCAACGCGAGTGACAAAGAGGTCGTTGTGATGTCGAATCAGACCGAACTCGTCCAAGCAAGCTACCCCGCCACATACTTCCATGGCGCGAATCAAGAGCTCAGAAGCTTCATTCGAACATGAAATCTTAACTTTGGCCGCCTGCTCCCGCGAAAGATTGCCGGCCACGTAAAGCTCGGACAAGTGCATCAACCAAGTGAGATTCTTTTCCAAAGCGATATCCATGTCCAGGATGATATCTTGGACTCGTTGGAATCGACCAATGGCTTGATCGTTGAATTGGGTTCTTTCTTGGACGTACTTGGTGCAACGATCCAAAGCGAAAGCCAATGATCCCAAAGCTAGGGCTGCTACAAAGAGGCGGCCACCATTCAACGTCGTCACCATCACTTTGAAACCGCCGCCCAACTCGCCCAAAAGGTCATCCGCAGCCACTTGGACATTGTCGAACATGATGGACCCGGTGCTGGATTGCTCCCAGACCTTTTTTCCGGCCATTTCTTGATAGTGGACACCCTCACGGTCCATGGGGACGATAAAACAGGTTGAGCGTTTGCCATTGGGAGCATCAGCATCGGTCAAAGCATGGACAACAACGTGGCTGGCCCATTCAGCATTGGTGGACCAACATTTTTCGCCCTTCAAGGACCAGCCGTCTCCGTTTTGAACGGCGACGACCTCTGGGTTTGCTGCGTCCGAACCTCGTCCCGGCTCAGATAGCCCAAAGACGAACATGCGTTTCCCTTCGGCTAGGTCAGACATGTGCGCCGCTTTTTGTTCATCACTTCCACACAACAGCAGGGGTTTGATCCCCAAGCTCACTGCGGCTCCTGGTGTGATCGCAGCGGACTGACTATGATAACTGAGAGCTAGTCCCATTAGGACCAAGTCCAGGTGGTCACCCCCTTGGCCCCCCATGTTCTCAGGAACTGGAATTCCGAACAGCCCCATTTCGGCCATCTGTGCGATGGCTTCATCTGGGACGTGGATCCCTTTTCGTTCCCATCCC
>WFTN01000191.1 GCA_015485455.1 Planctomycetota bacterium
AGTTGAGCGAGGCAAGTACGGTCTCTTGATTAATGTCGGACTGGACAATGACAATGGCACAGTTGTCATCAAAGATGCTGGTGGAGATGCGGATCCGCATTACACCGCGCTGTCTTCTACTCGTGCTCCGATTGCCGGCCTCCGCGAATTAATGGTTTATGGCCATGTTGGAGATGAGTTTTCGTTGCGACGTGAAGAAAGCCCCGGAGTTTGGGTGCCGATTTCTACGGCCTACACAATTCCGATTGCCGGGAAGATAGTTGTCGGCGCAAACCAAGGCGTCACTTTCGTCAATGGTGAGAGGCTTCTGCTCCACAATCATACCACCTCAGAAAGAAGCAGCAGCCCGCTCATCGTCAAGCAAGGCGGAAGAGCATCGGTCTTCGAAGATCGGCAAGGTAAGTTCGCATACAATCAGAACACTAAAGTTCAGTTCTTGGGATGTGGATTTCTGGACAACACGACGGCAAAAGTCCTTGTTGATGATGTAATGCATGTTTGCAACGTGACGCTGACGACGAACAACTTGATCGAAGTGAAACTGCCTCAAATCGGAGACCAAACTGCTCCCAAGCCATATCAAGATGGAAAATACGCCAGTCTCTACACCTATCTGCCAGGCGAAACCTACCCTTCAGATAGCTATGTGATCTACATTCGCTACGCGAAACCATAGCCAGAATCTTCAAATGAAGGTGGCAAGGGAAAAGGCCTGCCAATAGCGGGCCTTTTTGCTTGATGAAAGGTAACCGTCCCGTGCCGACAGGTTGATTGATTGACCTCCTCCCCTCCCCGGCTTCTCGTACTCACCGTCGGGACCACCTCACAGCCCCGGCTCATGCCATGGACTTTGCAAGAATCGCAATCCGGCATTGCATCGACTTCTAATCACACTGACGATGAAGGCCATTAGCTATGCCACGACACCGAAGCACGAAGTCCGTCTACTCAGTGATTAAGAAGGGCCGCAGCTATTGGCGCTGCCCAGCAGCCGGTCACTCTTGCTTGGAAAACGAAAGCAGTGACCAAGAAGCTGCTTGCCACCTATGGCATCATCTGTACTGCTCGGCAAAATGATGGCGGCAGAGCACCGGCAGAAATCTCCTGTATCCTTCGTCCTTGTGCAGATTTGGCCTGTCCACCGAAGACCATTTTCGCTTTCCTTCCATCTGAAAATCATCTTCTTTTCGCGTCTTCGGATTTGGCGGCATTGATTGCGGCCTTCAAACGGTTGGTGAAAGGTGCCGCATCCTCATACTTCTTGAGACGATCAAAGACGCGGCCATCGGCATTGATGAATAGCACGTCTGGCACTGTATGGACGCCCCACAGTTTGCCGAGCTCTGGATGCTTATCAAGATCGACAAACACCAACTCGACCTCTTGCAATAGTTGCTTCACGGTCGGATCAACAAGCGTCGTTTTCTTGAGTTTGACACAAGGAACGCACCAGGTCGCCCAGAAATCGACGACAATGAGACTACCATCTTGGGAACGTTGTAGAGCGGCTTTCAACTCCTCTGGAATGGACTCAGCGAGTGAGACATTCGTTGTTGAAGATGCGACAACTTCAGTTTTCTCGGCTAATGCAACCTTGTAGCCGAGATCTTCGATTCGCTTCTTGAGGGCAGACGATTGGACAGCATCAAAATCAAATAGAATCGTGATCTGGTCCGTATCGTAGTTCCAAGAAATTTCAATTGATTTGTGAATCCCTTCCAGGGACTCGTCGACCTTATTCGGTCAGGCCTGTCATGTCGCGCCAGATTCTGTTTTCATCAAACCGTCGACATGAAAAGTTATTTCGGCCTTCGCAGAGGAAGGATCATTCGATCTTTGCAGTTCATCGGTCCTGCTCTCTGTTGAATCGGGCGTATTGTCTTGTGCACTCGGACCACTCTCCCCGCAACTAATCAGCGAGAACGAAAACGCGACTGCCAACAGCATTGGCAGCAGGGCTACATCTAATTTCATGTTTGACTCCTTGAGATCCAATGTCTCACTTCTCAGACAAATTGCTATCC
>WFTN01000192.1 GCA_015485455.1 Planctomycetota bacterium
AAAGAAAGCAGAGACTACCCGGGGACAGAAGCAATTCTTACCAGCTGGGCATCGATTATTCGCCTCAGCGAGGACGAACATCGCGAATCTGCATGGGAGCAGTTGGTGGCTAAATACGGCGACTATGTTTCCGGAATTCTTAGGAGAGGGAACATCCCCCAGGATTACATAGCTGACTTCTGGGCCTACTTCTTCAACGCCGACGGCCACAAGAAAGTGCTGGCCGTCCCTAAGTTTCGGGCCTCATTGTGCTGGTATATGCGGCACTACATCAATGATTTCCGAAAAGTGCGCCATCAATCCGGCACTCATGTGGAGGAGAATCAAATCACGTTCAAGATGCACGCAAAGGACGAATCTGACTGGGCCACAATGTTGATTGATGATTCCCTCTTGGCCTTAGATCGTCGCAAGAAAAACGAAGGTCGCCTACTCAGAATCTATTATGATGTCGGTTTCGATTTCTCTGATGGCCACAAACTGAAAGAGATCTGCCAGAGTTTGGGACTAAAAGGCGAACCAAGCAAGATTGCATACATTGCCCGAAGGAATCTCAAGACACAGCTGCTTTGCCAAATGAAGTTAATCAGTCCTCCCGGATGTTCCATTGAAGAAGCGATCAAAGACTTGTTTCAGGCATTCAGTAGACAATGACTTGATTTGGCTACGAGAGGAAGAGAACATTCATGACCTCAGTGTATCAGGATCTGCCCCCAGAACTTCATGAACAACTTACGGGTTTGATTCTGAGTTCTCATGAGATCGATTCCTTAGACATCAAAAATTTCGCTGCCAAACACCAAAGAAAATACCTCAATGCAATTGTTTTCACCGCAGCGACACACGGCGTAATCTTAAAGGTTGATGGTCTGGTTCATGAGACAATTGAGGGGTTCAGCATTCTCTGTTGCATCGGCGAAGGGCATTCAGGGAAAGTCTACCTGGCAATGGACACCAATACTGGCGAGAAGGTGGCTCTGAAGGTCCTCAAGCAGGGTACCGTTGGAGCTGATTTCCTCCGCAGATTTAGACAAGAAGGAAAGATTCTAAATTCGCTTTCCCATAGCGGAATTGTTCGAGGACGATCCGCTCGCTCAACGCAAGATGGGCGCTTGTTCATTGCAATGGACTTCGTCGACGGGATTCCAATCACCGAATTCTGTCGCAAATACACGAATTCGTTGAACGAACGCTTAGAACTCTTCTTAAGTGTTTGCAATTCTGTCAAAGCCGCCCACATGAAGGGCATCATCCATCGGGATCTGTCACCCAACAACATCCTTGTCGAGCACGAAACTCACAGCACAAAAATCATAGACTTTGGGCAGGCCAAGACAACCGAAGAAATTGCGGGACAGACCAACCCCATGTCCGAGTACGGGATGTCTATGGGAACAGTCCCCTACATGACCCCGGAACAAGCAAATGGTCTATCCGCCGAGCCTGACACCCGTATGGATGTCTATTCTTTGGGTGCGATCCTCTACGAAATGCTCACCGACGAACCGCTTTTCAAGATCGACGGCCGTATCCGGGACAAGATCATCAATGAAACGCCCCTCACAATGAGCCGCCGAATTGAAATGGAGAGAAGCGAAGCACCCATCCCTTGGCACGACCTACGCACCGACTTGGATGTCATTGTGGCAAGGGCGGTTGAAAAGGACCCTGACCATAGGTTTCCAAACGTCGATTCTTTCGCCGAAGACATCAGCCGTTTCCTCAAAAACGAACCAATCGAATCTCGCGCTCCAAGCAAAGTCTATTTCCTCAAAATGTTCGTGCGGCGAAATCGGGCGGCATCCCTTGCCATCGTAGCGAGCATTCTCTTCCTAATCATAGGCGTCATCGCCACATCGGTCTTCTACTACAAGGCATCCAACAACGCCGAGATCGCTTCCATAGAAGCACGAAAGAACAAAGAAGAAGCCCAGAAGTTCGAACAGGTCGTGCTCTTTTATGAAGACCTGCTTTCGGAATCAAAACCAAACAAATTGGGGCATCGCCTCAAGAAGAATTTTGTCGATGCGATTTTCACTCCTTTGGACGAGAAAAAGAAAGCGATCGTCGAAGATTGGATCTCGTCTCTCCAGTTCACAGATCTCGCCGCCGGCGTGATCGACGAATACCTACTTTCGCCAACAACGGAAAAGTTGAAGCTGGCTCCCGTTAATGCGCTATTTCGGGCGAGAATTCTCCGCGCCGTTAGCGCCGCGAGCTTTGGGCTTGGCCTTTACACAAAGGCCGCAAAGACAGCGGAACACTCGTTCAAGATTCGCTCAAGAATCCTTGGTGTCGAGCACGCCGACACACTTGAATCACTGGTCAGCTTCCATAGCGCCGTCCTATCTTCCAAAGAAACCAAACCCATTGCTTCGACCATCAAACTTTGTGTCGACAGATGCAAGAAAAATCTCGGTTTGCAACATCCAACCACGCTATACTCGATCGGGAACCTCGCAGATTTCTACACGCTAAATGGAGATCCTGAAGCGGCCAAACCATTCCATTCGTTAGCATTTGAAGGCATGAAGTCCAATTTCGGCTTGAATCACCGCGCGACATTGGCATCCTATTCTTCACTTGCCGGATCAATGCACCTCTCCGGCAGTTATTCGGATGCTCTCGTAGTTTACGATGAACTTGTTCCACTTTCTTCGCGTGTCTTGGGAGAACATGACCAAACGACATTGAGGGCGAATTCCAATCGGGCGCTATGTCTGTTCGAACTGGGCCGCAGATCTGAAGGTCTGAAGTTATGCAAGGACACTTTAGAAGCTACAAGAGAAGAACTTGGAAGCCATCATGTTTCCACCATTGAGTTAATGGGAGATTTTGGAGACCTATTGAGGCGAAGCGGTCGTCTTACACAATCGGAGTCGATAATTCGACACGCCGCCGAAATCGGGATCTCGACGCTCGGCGAAAGGCACCGAACTGCACTGCATCTCCGACGCACAAGAATGAGACTTCGAGTTCATTTAGGAGAGTATGAGACGGCCTTGGGCTTGGTGGACCACCTGGTGTCCGACTGCGTTG
>WFTN01000193.1 GCA_015485455.1 Planctomycetota bacterium
CCGTGCTGGCCATGAAACGGGTGGGCGGATCCCCGGGCTCGTTGTCGAAGTCGTTGGCAAGAATCAGCCCCTGCACCGGAGCCCCGAACACGTTGCCCATCTTGAGGGGGAAAACATCGCCGACAAACTCCATGCGCTCACTGAGGATGCGCCGGTAGTCGCTCTGCGCCTCACCCTGGAGGTTGGGCATGGCGTCCATTTCCGCCTGAATGGCTGCCTTGTGACGCAGCTCAAGGTAGGAACTGTTCGCCTGAACATCGCGAAAATGCACAAGCACGAAGAGGATTGCGTGAATCTCCAGAGTCAGGATCGGCCACAGTGTCAGACGACGGCTCTTGATGCTGGCCATGGAAGCCCAGAAGGCACCGGCCGAGGCAATGATCATGACGAACTGCCAGATGGTGTAGCCCCCGTCACTGAAGGTTCCATTCCAGGGAAGAACTGCCCCGACAAAAAAGGCAAGACTGATCCAGAGAAAGAAATAGAACTGGTTGTGGACCTGTCCCATGTAGATATGGGAATAGGTGACATCAAAAACCGGAGTGGGCTCCGGCATCTCAGGGGCGTTTTGGTTTTGGTCTGACATGGTCGACTTCTCCTTATTCCTCTAGGCTCTCGAGCTTCAGCTCCTTGTCGTGTTCCATCAAGGGCTCGATTACCGGCCCCAGTTCTCCCTGCAGGACTTTGTCCAGACAGTAGAGAGTGAGACCGATCCGATGATCCGTGAGGCGGTTCTGGGGGTAATTGTAGGTTCGGATGCGCTGACTGCGGTCACCGGAGCCGATCAGCGCCTTGCGCGTGGAACTCCGGGCCTCGTTGCGCTTCCTTGCCTCCATTTCATAAAGCTTGGCGGAAAGGATGCGTAGGGCTTTCGCTTTATTCTTGTGCTGGGACTTCTCGTCCTGACAACTCACCACGACCCCACTGGGCAGGTGGGTGATGCGGATGGCGCTGGATGTCTTGTTGACGCTCTGGCCGCCGGGACCGGAACTGCGGTAGGTGTCAATGCGCAGGTCCTGCTCGTTGATGTTCACCTCCACGTCGTCTGCTTCCGGAAGCACGGCGACAGTCGCCGCGGAGGTATGAATACGGCCCTGGGACTCCGTTTCGGGGACACGCTGCACACGGTGGCCCCCTGACTCATACTGGAGGTGTTTGAAGACAGCATCTCCCTTGATGGCCATGGTCATTTCCTTGTAGCCGCCCACCGTTCCCGGCGCGGCTTCCATGACCTCCACATTCCACCCCTTGAGCTCTGCGTAGCGGCTGTACATGTCGAAAAGAGAACCGGCAAAGAGAGCCGCTTCGTCCCCACCGGCTCCCGCACGGATCTCAACTATGGCGTCGCGGTTGGCGTCTTCGTCGTCGGTAACGAAAAGCTCTCGAAGAGCTTCAAGGGCCGGCTCGAGCTGCTCCTCCAGGGATCGCACCTCGTCCTCGAACAGCTCCCTTTCCTCAGGATCCTCAAGAACAGCCAGTTCCTGCCGTGCCCCGGCCAGCTCGCGCTCAAGTGTCCGGTAGCGGCGATAGGCCTCCACCTTGAACTTGAGCCCGCCGTGCTCCTTGAGCAGGGACGTGTAGCGGCTCTGATCCTGGATCACCTCCGGATCGACAATGAGCGTTTCGAGTTCATCGAAACGCTCAGACATTTTGGCCAGGGCATCAAGAAGTGCCATGGGCGGCGATTATCCTTCTTACTTGGAGTCGCTCTGGCCGCCGGCCTTCTGGTAGCGGCGACGGAACTTCTCAACGCGACCGGCGGTGTCAACGAACTTCTGGGTGCCGGTATAGAAGGGGTGGCAGGCCCCGCAGATTTCAACACGAAGTTCTTCAACGCTGGCACGGGTCTGGAATGTATTGCCACAACCACAGGTCACCGTGCAGGGAACGTAGCGAGGATGGATATCTTTCTTCATGACTCTTCACTTATGCTGGCCGCGTCACCAAGGGTCGTTGACTCCTCCGAGCCCAATCCCTTAACTCCCGCGAGCTGAAAGGTTTAGAATGCGCCGAACAAAACGGCTCCTAAGATATGGTGAGCAGGAGCCTCAAACAAGGGCACCGTCACAATTCATCCAAGGCCCTCAAGTCCTTTGTGGGCTTAGGATTAGTAATCCCACCCCGACAAAGTCCAACGGGATTTGTTCCCTGGGGTTCAAAGTCAAAGGAATTATCCTCAACTTGCCAACTTTCGCAAGTCGTTGAACCCCCAGTGTGATAGAAGTCTTCCGGTTGGCCAATTATCTACAAATGACGACTTAGAGAGCAAGATGAGCTTCTACATCGAAAAGAAAATCCTGGAGCATGCCCCCCGAACTCGGCTGGCCATCGTCGAACTGGACGATGTCGAGATTGGTTTCGGTCATGCAAGTCTGGATGACATGAGGCTCAGGGTGGCCAATCGGGTCCGCGACGAGCTCAAGAACGCCACAATGCTCAAGCAAGTGCCACAGATTGCCGGAACGGAAGAGCTCTTAGCCCTCTTCGATTCTGATATGCGCCGCACAGTTACCCGCGCGGAACGCCTCCTTCGGACTATCCTGGAGGGTGGTCCCATGCCAGTGGAAAACGATGCCATTGACGCCATGACTTTGCTCACCCTCTATTACAAACTCCCGGTTTTCCTTCATGACACCCGCACATTGCGTGGGGACATAGGCCTGGTTGTTGGTCGGCCGAACCGACCATTTGAAGTGATGCAAGGCCATGATTCCATCCGTACAGAAGGTAGATTGTTCCTGAAGGATGAATTGGGTTACTTCGGGAGTCCCATTGCCGCAGCTAAACGGGGACTCGTGAGCGAAAGGAGTACATCACTTCTTCTGACAGCTCTTTTCCCGCAAAACGTCGGGGACTCCATTGTCCGTGACTTCCTCAAACGAGGGGCCAACTGGCTCCAATCCTTAGTTGGTGGCGAAGTCATTCGTGATGGCATGGTAGGTGAGGCTGAAGCTGGGGAGTAGTCCTAATCACGCCAGATTCAGGGAATGAATTCGATCCTCCATTCGTTAGCCAATAAACCTCGAACGGAGATGGTAAATGCCCCCCACCAGCCCCAAGCCTCTCACCCCTTTCGTCTGTGCTCTCTTTCTTTCTCTTGCCAGTTGTTCCCCGGAGCAAGGGCCTTCTTCAGAAACGACCACGCCACAAATTTCATCGTCTTCGAGTTCACCGTCGTCACCAAAAAGACAGACAAGTGACATGGACTACAACGTGTTTGATCAAGTCTTGTTGGTCGCTGTCACCAATGGAGGCGTGGACTACCCTGCTCTTCGCAAGCAAAAGGGCAAACTAGACGCATTCCTCAAAGCGGTGTCCAAGCAAGAGATAAGTGCCCTCAAGACCAAATCCGAACAGCTCGCCTTCTACATCAACGCCTACAATGCCCACGTCTTGGCCATGGTTCGCGACCGACCAAAGCTCACCAACGTCATCAAAGTCAAAGGTTTTTTTGATGGTATCCAAGTTGATGTCGCCGGAAACCAAATGACCCTCAACGAATTGGAGGGTAGAGCCAGAGCATTGGGAGACCCCCGAGTCCATTTCGCTGTGAACTGTGCCTCGGGTTCATGTCCGGTATTGGAGAACACATCATTTCGCCCAGCCACAATGGAGGCCCGTCTCGAAGCCGCCACCACTCGCTATCTCAAAGACAAAGTACGGGGTCTTAAGCTAGTAGAAAACACCAAGACAATCGAGCTTTCCAAGATTTTCAAATGGTACAGCAAGGACTTTGCGAAATCCGGCGAGAAAAAAGACATCCTGCATTGGATTGGGAATCAGTTGGGAGGGGATCTTGGCAAGAAACTCAAGAAGGGTGATTACAAAGTCACTTGGAAGACCTATGACTGGGAACTCAATAGTAAGAAGTAGAAACTGAGCGCCGCGCCATGAGTCCATTTTCGATCTCATCCATGACGCTGGGCACTCGCCTCAAATGGCCATCCACTAAGACAGTGGGTCTTTCAGAAAATGATCGTAGATGAAGAGTTCCAGCTTATTGCGCTGATCTTCATCAATACCAAAAGGCAAGAACTTAAGGGCGACTTCTTTCTTACCTTCTTCCCGGTCGATAACGCGAATCACCTGACCAACGACTTCAATGAGACCATCGATCTCTGGGATTTGAATCGTTGCGCGAATGTAGTCGGAAGATCCAACGTTCGCTTCGGTCACGAAAGCAACTCCACCTAAAGAAAGGTTCTTGGAAAAGCCTATCTCCTCTTGGGTGTCATCCTTCTTTTCACCAAATTCGCCAGCTGGCTGAAACGATACTTTGAAATAATCTGAGAGTCGAAGGAAACGACGTTTCTCGATGACCTCAATGGAAGTGTGTTCTTTCGTCATGCGTCTACCTTGGTCTATAC
>WFTN01000194.1 GCA_015485455.1 Planctomycetota bacterium
CTGGTCTTCCGGATCCAGCCAAGCTGATAGAAGCTGGGGCGAGAAAGCTCCTCGGGGATGGCATTGGTAACCTACTTGGGGGTGATAAGAAGAAGAACGGGAAGAGCCAGGGGATTGGCGGTATTTTGAAAGGCCTCGGCGGTAATAAGAGTAAGTCAAAAGATGACCCCAAGAAAAAGAATGCTTCGGACCCTCTTCAAGGGCTGCTGCAGGGATTGGGTGGCAATAAGAAGAAATCCAAGGACGATGCCAAGAAGAAAGCTTCCGACCCCCTTCAAGGACTGCTGCGAGGATTGGGCGGCAAGAAGAAACAGAAACCAAACGATAAGAAGAACAAGAAGAACAAAGAAAAGAAGCAACGTCCCAAGGGCTTAGGTGGCCTCCTGCAAGGTTTGGGCGGAAGCCGCAATCAGAACGACGGCCACCGTTGAGGTCCATTCTTGAGGCTCACAACCACAAATCATGATCGCGATTTCTCTGGTATGCGCTATGTCTATCCAGTGATATCACGGCGCGCGCAAGGTGTGTCCATTGGCATCAACCTGAATCCCAACAAAGCCTGCAATTGGCGCTGTGTCTATTGCCAAGTCGCAGATCTAAAAAGGGGAGCAGGCCCCACCATCGACTTGGATCTTCTCCAAGACGAACTCTCAAGTCTTCTCGATGCCGTTGTTCGGGGCGATTTCATGGAAACCCATGTCCCAGAAGAAGCCCGCGTCTTGAAGGACATCGCTTTTTCTGGGGATGGCGAATCAACCAGTTCACCTCAGTTTCTTGAATCATTGGAAAAAGTGGCAAACTTGTTGGACCGTTTCGGCCTTAAAGGAAAAATCAATGTTGTGTTGATTACCAATGGCTCCCTGGTTCAGAAACCTGAGGTACAAAAAGGCCTTCGGGTGCTTTCTGATCTGGGAGGCGAGGTTTGGTTTAAGCTCGACCGGGGAAGCTCTGAGGCCATAAAGGAAGTCAACGGGGCAGTCATAGATATCGACCGTCACCTCGTCAATCTGGAAACCACAGCTCGCCGGGTACCCACCTGGATTCAAACCTGCATGTTTGCCAAAGACGGCCAACCTCCCACCGAAGAAGAGATCGATGACTATCTTTGTATCCTTGGCAACCTGATTCTTGCTGAGGTGTCGGTGCAAGGTGTTTTGCTCTATGGAATGGCCCGCCCACCTATGCTTCCAGAAGGGACAAGGCTCTCTCAGTTGGAGAGCAAATGGCTCGAGAATCTGGGAGGGCGCATTCGCGCCCTCGGCTTACAGGTTCGCGTTTCAGCCTGATGGCAGGAGTGGGAGTACATAGGATACACAAGGGCAGCCGCCCCATGCTCTTCCTTCTCACTGAATGACGTTGATCCCAAGGTCTTCAGAGTTTGCCTAGTTTTCTCGCGATGATGGGGCTAAATTTCTTTGCGCCGAAAATGTTCAGGTGGTCAATGTTGAGAAACTCTTTGGAGTTGAGCCTAAGACCTCCGGCGGCAAGGATGGGGACTCCCATTTGGGAAAGCTCTCCTCGCAGCCCTTTGAATTCCTTGAGGAAATTCTCAGGAATGGCGTTTAGATACCGTCTGCGAACCGGGCTGACGACCAGGACGATCTTCACTTTTCTTGCCCGACAGAGCTCGATGATCTTGAATAAGTAGCGCCTCATGACGGCGGAGATCCCGGCGTTCTTGCCTCGGTAGAAGAAATGACCTTCAATGGCACGTTTAAGATCACTGGTATCACTTTGTCGAGAGTTGCTGTACTTTCCCATGTAGTGAACGTGGTCCTCTTTGGGTTGCAGACACATTTGGCGCACCACTGTGTCAACGTAGGTTCGCCAGTCCACCGCTATGGTCTC
This sequence comes from Planctomycetota bacterium, assembly GCA_015485455.1. GTDB lineage: Bacteria > Planctomycetota > DRQF01 > S139-23. The sequence goes on from WFTN01000194.1 coordinate 1,849, forward strand.
TACTGTGAGTGGATTGCCGATGGTGTAGCTTCGTTTGAACATTTCCTCTGCCCACTGAGGATCAATGAACTTCTCATCGTTGTAGGCCGAGATGTTGTGATGTGCTAACCCAAGCAGCACGGTGGAAACATGGGGGTTTTTGGGCAGCAAGGTTTGTAGTTTCCAGTAGGTCAGAGCATAGGGCTCTGCCCCTTGACAAATGTTGCGACCGTGTTCGAAGAATTCTGGGTCTAAGGCCCGCATTAAGTATGAGTCACCAACAATGAGTGTCTCACAATCACCAAGATCAATTTTTGGATCGGACTTGCTGACCGACAAATTGTAGGAGTAGAGGAACCCCATATAAGTCAAAAGCAAGGAAGCGAAGAGGACTAACTTGATCAAGAAAGGTTTCATGTCCTGCCTTAGAATTGAAAATAAACGAATTCATGTTGGCTTCCTCCACAGAGGAAGATTGCCATGATCAAGGCGAAGTAGGCTGGCCACCTGAGCAGGCGATATCGACTCTCATGTCCCCAGTGGAGCCCGTGTTCTCTTAGGCGTTGGCACCATTCAATAACAATCAAGACTACAATCGAAATAGTCAGGCTTTGCTCGATCGTTTTCGATGTTTCGAATAAGGAAGCAGAAAAGATCTGGCCCAAGTAGGAAAAGGCATGCCCGAGATTATCTGCTCTAAAGAAAACCCAGGCAATCAATGTCAAAGCGAACGTTGTCACTATTTGGGCGAGTTCTTTTGGTCTCGGGAATATCTTCCCTTCAGCGACAACGTTCAGGTTCTTGCGGTTTTTGCTTCTGAGCATCAGAGGTAAGAAGTAAAGGGCATGGAGGGTTCCCCAAACGACGAAAGTCCAATTGGCCCCGTGCCAGAATCCGCTGACGATGAAGATGATGAAGATGTTTCTGATTGTCTTAGTCGTGCTTCCCCGGCTGCCTCCCAATGGGATATAGACGTAATCCCGAAACCAGGTCGAAAGGGAAATGTGCCAGCGCCGCCAGAATTCTGCGATGTCTCGGGAGAAATAGGGGAAAGAGAAGTTCTTCATGAGATCGAAACCAAAGAGACGGGCGGTGCCAATGGCGATGTCGGAATACCCAGAAAAGTCTCCATAGATTTGCAAGGAGAAGAGGAAGACAGCAAGGAGAAGAGTGCTTCCCGTGTGGTCTGCATAGTGAGGAAAAATTTCGTCGACAAAGGTAGCACAGTTGTCGGCAATCACGATTTTCTTGAACAAACCCCAGAGAATCTGGCGCATACCGTCAACGGCCTTATGATGGTCGAAAACCCGAGGGCGGTGGAATTGAGGCAAGAGCGCTGATGCCCGTTCGATGGGGCCCGCCACCAATTGGGGGAAGAAACTCACAAAGGCGAAGAATGACAGGACATCTTTTGTTGCCTTGATCTTCTGGCGATACACGTCAATTGAGTAACTCAGAGTTTGAAACGTGTAGAAACTGATGCCCACCGGCAAGACAATCTCTAAGTTGCGTGGACTCATGGAGAAGCCAAAGAAGCGGAAAGCCTCGACGAAGTTGTCGAGGAAGAAGTTGCAATACTTGAAGTAGGCCAGTAAGCCCAGATTGACCGTCAGACTTAGGAATAGGAGGAGTCGTCGGTGTCGCTTATTCTCAGTTCCTGCCAGGCCGAGACCTACCCCAAAGTCAACCATGGAACTCAAAGCGATTAACCACAGAAAGTGCCAATCCCACCAACCATAGAAAATGTAGCTGACTAGCAAGAGGAATGCGTTCTGAACTTTGAGATTCTTGGGAAAGACAAACCAATAAAGGGCAAAGACAATTGGCAGGAAGATGGCAAAGTCGATCGAATTGAACAGCATTCGGAAAACCAACTCACACAGACAAGCGACTTAGTAGAGGCACATTCTACTGTGGAGTGGCGCTGATAGCAAAAGGAGACGTTTCCGTCCTGGAGCCGGAAATGGCAATCAGCATGGGCATAGTGAGTAGAGTGATCGCTGGTTTCTGGTCTGTGGGCAACGAAGCGATGGAAATGGAGTGACCATTCTTGGGTTCTTCATGATGGTCTGGGCTTGGCCGGGGCCAGAAGACATCCCTATTTGTTTGTTCGAACCTCGACGTCAAGGACGATACGGATCTCCTCATTCCCCGCTTTCACTCCGTTGAGGGTTGTCCATGCCACGTATTCAGTCTTGCCTTCTCTTTCTTCACCGAATTGAGCTCTGAGTAGATCCTCGGAGATGGCCTTATTCCATTCTCGCTTTTTCGTTGTGTCGGTGGGCGAGGGTTTTAGCGTGTAAATGACGCGAACCAAGAACACCTGGCCCATGGTGGCATCTTTCAACTCGAAGAAGCCATTCGCATCCGCCAATGCCTCACTAACCTGTCGCCTGGGACGAAAGCTCACTTCATTCTTGGGCTGTCTTGAGAGGGAGAGCCGTGCTTGGAACAAGGGTTGATTGGCTCGGTTAACCACAACACCACGAATCGTTCCTTTTTCTATCAGAGTGAAGTTCTTTTCAAAGGACTGGGTGTTTCTGATGGTGAATTCTTGTAATCGGCCCCCTTCGACGCCATAGTTCTTGCCTTGTCCGCTAATCTCGACACTCACGACTCCAGCGCGTAGCTCTTCAAATGAATAGAAACCATTGGCGTCGGTGAAAGTGCCTCTTTCATTGTCACCCATGGTCATGATGTCGTCGCGGGGGTTTTGGTCTGTGACAGCGATGGCAACGCCCTCGACTGGGCCGTTGGGGCCTGTGACCGTTCCGTACAATTTGATTCCCCGTTGCAGTTTGACGACTATATCTTTCTTGCCGACTTGATGAAGTTCCAAGGTCGTGAGGTTGCCCCCAGCGAACTTCGGATGAAACGCTTCGATTTCGAGGCCTGAGTCTTGGCGAATTCCTTGAATCTTAAACTTTCCTTGGGCGTCGCTCACGATGGGTTTGCGTTCTTTGGCGTTGAATATCTGAGACATTCTGGATCTTGGGCTGTCTTGATTTTCGCTTAGGACGGTCCAGTAGAGGGCAACGCCAGGGAGCGGTTTGCCATCAGGGTCAACTGTGATGCCGGTTTGGGTCAAGCCCCGTCGGAGCCGGATATCATGGCCAGTGAGAACGCTGCCTTCTTCTACTAAGGGGAGGGACGCTATTGCGGTTTCTATTTTGCTCTTATTGTCGCTTCCTGGAATAAAGGTAGAAAAGATTGATCGCTGAACGATTCCTGGTTGTTCTGCATAGTAGCCGACGGCCTTCGCCTCGATCTGAATCCTGCCGATTCTTACCCCGCTTATCTGGTATTTGCCGTTGGCATCAGCCCTCCCTTGAGATGACAGGCTGTTGCCTAAGATAAATCCATCTTCCTTGGATATGGGCACGATCTTCACTTGGGCAAATGGGATGGGCTCTCCGGTATCTGTATCCAAAACTTGTCCGCTGACAGTGCCCCCCAGAGACATAGTGATGTCTTTGGTGATCACTGGGCCATCGCCCATCTTGATCTTGACGGCAATCCCGGGCATGAAACCTGGTGAGTCTTTCTGGGTGGGAGGCATCAGCAATTTGAACCTCTTGTGCTCGACGAGAAGGCTGACTTGGCCCTCTGGTGCTATTCCATCCAAGCTATAGAAGCCTTTCTCATCGCTGCTGCCTTCGATGGCGATGGGGGCTCTGTTGGAGAAGCAAATGACTTTTGCCCCTACGACTGGATCCTGAGATCCAGAAAGAGTGATCTGGCCTTCGATTTGAACGCCCTTCTTGAGGACGATTTTCAGGGTGTCGTTCTTCTTTTCTCTTTCTACTTTGACATCGTCACCCTTGGGTGCGTATCCCTTTGCTTTGACCATATAGTTGTATTTGGCTTTGCCCAATTGAGTGAATTGGAATTTTCCATTCGGATCGCTTCTGGTCTTGAGGGTTTTGAAGACTGTAGGGAAGCCATTGACATCTCTCAGCAAGGCAATGAGAGCGTTGGCTATGGGTTGACCATTCTCATTTTCGACGATTCCACTCAAGAGGTGTCCTGGGGCTAAATCGATTAAGATTTCTTCAATGGCTTGCCCTTCTTCCACCATAATCCTATCGGAGTGTTTGAATTCTTTAGCCTCAGCAGTGACGGCCACGGCGTATTCTCCCGGAGTGACGTTTTCGAACACGAAATTGCCAGAATCATCAGTCGTTGTCATTCCCAGGGGATCATCGTCTCGGGTCAATCGCCGGAGGATGGTCACCAAGTCAAAGTTATTCATGTCTATGGAAACATTGGGAAGCAGGGCGACATGGGCTCCTTTCAAGTTCTTTCTCTTGAATGTCACCTTGCCTCGAATCTCTGTCGCCGGGGACATCATAATAATACCCAAGTCAAGTTCTTGGTCCGCAGCTAAGAAGAGGGCTGGTATCGCTGTGGACGCAAATCCCTTGCCAACAATCTTGAGAGAGAGCTCGACGTCAACGGGTAAGCCTCGGACTTTGAAAGTTCCATCGTCATGAGTTTCGGCGTTGCGAATTGAGTCGCCTAAGATGGTTGTGACTTGCACCTCCATTTTGGCCATGGGGGAGAGATCCCGGGCCTTAATGGCTCGTCCTAAGAAAGTGCCTAAGCCTGCGACCATACTCTTAGCCTCGGAGGTGTCCTGGGCGTTTCCCTTTCCCGAAAGGTGGGTTGGGTTTCGTCCGGTTCTTTCAACCTTGGTGCGAAGGGTATTGGCATCGTCCTGAGGCATCCCAGAGCTTGCGTCTTGCTGGACAAGACCTCCGTCGTTCTCGCTTAAGAAGTTGAGGACAGCGATGCCGCATCCTAAGACGACAACCAAGACGCCAACGGCGAAGATCATTCTATTGCGATTCATTCGAATTCCCTCTTCCCTGCAACAGCCAACGATGTTTCCTCATCATAACCAAATTGGAGAACACGATTTGAGCTCATCTATCCTTGAGCTCATCCTCCCCCAATGAAGCCCATTATCAAGTCTGACGAAGGCCAAAGGAGAATGTTCATGGTTTCCCCCGAGAAGACCCCTAAGAAGGGTGCTTAGACTTCCCCGTGCACCAACCCTTGGATTCAGATTTTGGCCCGTTTCTCCGCTTTTGGTCGCCCAATTCAGGCAGGAAACCATCAAAAGAGTGATTTGGCCTTTGAAATAGCATTTGTTTACCTTTATGTCTTATTTCGGAACATTTCCGGCCGAAGAGGGTTTTATCGACGGTCGCCACGGATAGGAATCTGTGGATTTCTCAGTGCAGATAGCGAGTAACTCGATGACAGTACAGAAACGTCGCTTGCAAGTGATTCTTTTTTGTTCCCTGGCCCTCATGACTCTTGGGCTCACAATCGGTATGCAGACCATCGACCGTGCTCAGGCTGAGCCTCATTTGGCCACCAAGATTCAACTCTGGGAGCAAGGTGCCAGAGAGATCGATCGCTTGGTCCAAGTCAATCTGAAACAGAATAAACTGTCCCCCAACAAAATGGCCTCGGATGCCACTTTTCTGCGGCGGGTCTACTTGGATGTCATTGGCCGAATTCCCGATATCAAAGAAACACGGGCTTTTCTCAAGTCGAAAAATCCGAACAAACGCAAAGAGTTGGTGGTGACCCTGATGAATTCGCCGGGGTACGTGAGTCATAATTTCAATTTCTGGGCTGATATCCTGCGAATCAAATCTCGTCCCATCCCACAGATCAGTGGTGAACCTTTCATCCATTGGATCAAGCAATCTTTGCAAGAGAACAAACCCTACGATGTCATGGTTCGAGAAATGCTCACCACCAATGGCGCAGCTAACGAGAAGGGCAATGGGGCCACAGGTTTCTTGCTACGGGACCGGGGGATGCCTCTGGACAGCATGGCCAATACGGTTCGGGTCTTCCTGGGTACGCGCATTGAATGTGCTCAATGTCACAATCACCCCTTTGCCGATTGGACGCAGCGACAGTTTTTTGAAATGGCGGCATTCTTCGGTGGTTTGCAATATGTCAATGAGATGTTCACTAAGCCCGAAGGACGGAAACTCTTGCGCCAATCCAGAACGATCGGCAAGCAACAAGGAGAATTGGCTGCCCGCAATCTTCGGCGCCAAGTTCGTCGTGTTCTTCAGCCTGGGATCAACAATAGCGGGACCGGAGTAGCTCGATTGCCCAATGACTACGCTTACGACGATGGCAAGCCCAATGACTTCGTTCTTGCAAAGACTCTTTTCGGCAAACCGGCTGCCATCAATCCGAAGGTTCCCAAGATTCCACGCCGATTCGCGGAGCGCATGAAGAAGGCCAAGAATAAGAAAAGGATGATGAGGCGCTCATTTGCCAAAGATATACGGTCGCGAGATGCCTTCGCGGACTGGTTGACTGATGATGAGAATCCACTCTTTACCACGGTGATCGTCAACCGCATGTGGGCGAAGTTGATGGGGCATCCCTTGGTGCCAGCTATAGACGATATGCGGGAAGATAGTGTCTCGGTTAATCCTGATTTATCCGCACACCTAAACAGGTTGATGAAGGACCTGAACTACGACTTGAAGGCCTTTCAAACTGTGATCCTGCTGAGCAAGACCTACCAACGAGAATCGGAAACCAGTCTTCCTCAGGCACCAGAACGATTTCGTTTCCCCGGTCCTTTGTCCAGACGGATGAGCGCCGAGCAATTCTGGGATTCCATGCTGACTTTGGTCGTTCCCAATATCGATAGCACCATCACCGAACCTATGTCCTTGCGAGCCAAGGCTGTTTACGACAACTACGAGCTATTGAGTGGCAAGTCCGCTCAAGAGATCATAGCTCAATTCAAAGGGCCGGAAGGTTCGATGATGTCTCAACAAGAGTTGCGCCGTCAGAAACGAATGGAGTTTCGTGAAAAGCTGCGTCCGTTGAGACGAGCGTTGGTTCAGGCTCGGCGGCGAAAAGACAAACAGGCTGAAGCGGAAGCGCTCGCCAGTCTCAAAGCCCTGGGGATCGATGGCGATAATTTCTTGTCCCAGCAGCGCTATGGACGAGAATTACTCCGCGCTTCCGAGCTGCCGTCCCCAACCCCTCCAGGGCACTTCTTGCGAGAATTCGGCCAGTCCGATCGGGATCAGGCTAACGGTGCATCAACAGCACCCACTGTTCCCCAAGTGCTTAACCTGGTGAACGGTTTTGTTGAGAAGAACCTCTTGGCGAAGAGGCAAGGCATGATGCTTTCTGCATTGCGCCGCACGCAGAAAACAGATCAGAAAATTCGTTTGGTTTTTCTCTTTGTTTTGAACCGCCAGCCCAGCAGATCGGAGATCGCATCATGGCGAGGGGACGCGGCAAAAATCGGTGAGCCAGCGATCTTTGATTTGATTTGGACCTTAGTAAATAGCCATGAGTTTAGGCAGTTGAGCTGAGAGGATTGCAGCCATGAATATCAACGACGTTAAGAGTGAATCTGATCCTCGTAGCCGCCGAGACTTCTTAGGGGGGGCCGCAAGGGGACTTTTGGGCGTTAGTCTTTTGCCTTCCTTGGGAGGCATGGGAGGGCTCTTTTCCAACTTAGAGGAGAAGAAGGTTGTTTTGGGCCCGGCGACGGCCAAGAACGTTATTTACCTCTTCATGAGTGGGGGCATGTCTCACTTGGACACCTTTGATCTGAAGCCCGGATCTCCTTCTCAGGGACCGACGAAGTCGATCGCCAGTAATGTTGATGGCATCCTGCTTTCAGAGCACATGCCTTCCTTGGCTAAGCAGATGGATAAAGTAGCGGTCATTAACTCCATGTTCTCGAATCAAGGGGCACATGTGACCGGGCGTTACTTGATGCACACCAGCTACGTTGCACGGGGTACGATCAAGCATCCTAGCATGGGGGCTTGGTTGGGGCATATGGCTGGGCGGACAAACAAAACCCTTCCTGGACATGTCACGATTGGTCCCGATAGCACTCTCGCTACCAACGGTTTCTTGTCTTCAGAATATGCGCCTTTACCAATTGGTGATCCGTCGACTGGGCTGGCCAATGGTAAGCGGCATAAGAACGTGGACGCAGCAACATTGGAACGGCGTCTCACACGACTGCAACAAATGAATGAGGCATTCAATCGCAAGCATAGATCTCGCAGTACGCAAGATTATGAAAAGATCTATCAAGAGGCCGTTAAGCTGATGAGCTCGAAAGACTTAGCGGCCTTTGATATCAGCCAAGAGGACGAACTGATTCGCAATGCCTATGGTTCAGATTCCTTTGCCCAAGGTTGCTTGCTGGCTCGGCGTTTGGTGGAGCACGATGTGCGCTACGTTGAAGTCGTTATGGGTGGATGGGATACTCACAACGAAAACTTTGATGCCATGGAGACGCAAGTGCCGAAGTTGGATCGGGCACTCGCCTGCCTTTTGGCCGACTTAGAGATTCGCGGTTTGCTCGAAGAAACCCTGGTGGTTTTGGCCACTGAATTCGGTCGGTCACCAGAAATCAACCCAGACCGCAATGGCCGCGACCATCATCCAAAGGCCTTTAGCTGCTTGCTTGCAGGGGGCGGCATCAAGGGTGGCGTTAAATGGGGGCAAACGGATGAGTTCGGGGCCCAAGTGGTGGAGAACCAGGTTCACGTTCAAGACTTGAATGCCACGATTGCCCATGCCTTGGGTCTTCCTTTAGACCACCGCGTGTTCTCGCCTTCGGGTCGCCCTTTCCAAGTGGCGGACAAGGGAAAACCCGTCTTGCAGTTGTTTGCCTAAAATGAGAAATGCAATGAAACGAAACAAACGATCATCGTTACTACTGGCAGTTGTGGCCCTCATGTTGGGGACGGTCGGGCTGAATGCCCAGACCCCAGACTTCGAAAAAGACGTTCTGCCGATTCTGAAGAAACGTTGCTTTGAATGTCATGGGGCCCCCAGGAAAGACAAGCGTGGGCGGATGAAGTTCGCCAAGGCTGGCCTTCGCTTGGACGGCAAGGATCATATTATTGCTGGGTCTGTGATTGTTCCCAGGTCACCTCAGACGAGCATGTTAGTTGAGTACATCTCCCTACCCGCCGGTGATCCTGATATCATGCCTCCCAAGGGATCTCCTCTTACGGCCAAGGAAGTACAGACGATCTACAGCTGGGTCAATGATGGCGCTTCCTATGGTTCTTGGGTGGGTGCGTCTCGCACCCAAGTGAAGAATACGACAGCGAAAAAAG
>WFTN01000195.1 GCA_015485455.1 Planctomycetota bacterium
TGCCAAAACATCCCAGCTCAATATGGACGTCACCATCAAGGGCAAAAAAATCAACCAACTCTTGCACTTCAAGAATATCGGTATTTTGGATGGGCTCCCCAAGAGCCTGGAAGGTCTTCCCAAGCAAGTCGACTACAAAGACAAATCACTCAAATTGGACGCCCGTGCCCGAAGCTATTTGGACGTCAACTGCGGCACCTGCCACGTTCCCGAGGGTAATGGCAGTGGAACGCTTGATTTGCGCTTTGATACGCCCATGCACAAAACGGGCATGCTTCGTCTGAACAAAGACTTCGAAATGACTGCCGGAGTTGTATATCCCGGAAAGCCAAGGCGCTCAAAGCTTGTCCGTCGCATGCGAACAGTGAGTGACTTCCGTATGCCTGATGAGCTGTCGACAGTCCCCGACATGGAAGGCATCAAGCTCATCGAAGCTTGGATCAAGAGCAAGTAGTCAAGAAAAAAAGACGAGCAACAGCAACCCACAGGGTCACAAAGAATGAGGGCTTAGAAGCGCATGGATTGATGGGGGCCATCGGCCTCTAAAACCCAGCGATTCACCTTCTGGATACGCTCGCGTACAGCGGCCACATTGGCTTTCTCACCCCGGGCATAGCAAGCTTCCAAGAGTAAGCGCATAGCCTCCATGCTCCTGGGGTTGCCTTCACTGTGAGCCTTCAACAGGGCCAGCGCCTCGTCAGCTTTTGGCCCCGTGAATGAAACCTCCCGATCCTCTGTCAAGAATCCGTAGACCACCAACAACCACGCCGCTGTTCCGAATGCGCCCTGGCTCGAACGTTCCACCGCCGCGCGAAAACTTTCATGGGCGTGGGTCACAAGTCCTTGGCCACCAACAATACGCCCCAGAGAAAAGAAGGCTTCCGGACGATCGTTATTCATCTCCATGGCCTGAGAACAAAGGGCGATGGCGTGATTCCTCTTGCCGATCTCAGCGTAGGTATTGGCAGAATGAACCAGGGCGGCGTAAGGATCCTCGCTGGTGATACCCTCGTCATCTCGCCACTCATTGGGATCTTCAGGAAGAATCATGGAACAGGCCTCCACGTCTTCGTTCTTGACCCAAACACCCACATGAGATGGATCTTCTACCTCATCAAAACTGTCTTCCCCCAAAATGGCCTCGACACCCATCCCCTCCAAACTCGCCATGGCGAAGCCGGCATCCGCAGGATTGTGGGCTACAAAGACACAAGTCACATCACGAGGTGCTTCCGACTTCTCGATTTCCCGATACGGTTTGAGGGGGCTGTGTTTGAGAATCCCCTCATAGGCGTCCCGTGTGGTTGTCTCCAAGGGCCTATCACCACAGGGAGGGCAGATTCTGGCTTCCGGAGCAAATTCAACCAAACAATTCAAACAGATGCGTACAGGTTCTTCCGGAGATGCAAACATCTCCGCAGCAAAGTCCTCTTCCACTGTGTCCAAAGACTCCGGTCGGCTAATCGTCTCAACCAACTCCACGGAGCAGTCGAAACACACATCAAAGCCATCGCGGTATTCTGTTTCACATTTAGGACAAATCGGCATTGTTTTTCTCTCAATGGATGTTCGAGCACTTGGCTAGTATAGGAAGCCCCATGATTCTTGCCACCCCAACCAGCAAAGTTGGATGCTGTGCATCATCCGCGACCCTGAGACTCCTAGGGTTGCAGAGAACCCGATCTCCACTCAATCATCACTCACTCAGCAGGGTCAAAGGCGGGATAGGCAAAACCAAAACAAATTGTAAACTCCTACTCACGGCCGTCGATTTATCCTGCAAGTTTAGCCCGATTCGTTAAGCTCTTTTCCTCATGGATGTTAAATCGAAAATCAGGATTCCACCCTTTTTGCAGACCCCGCCGGTTTTGCTTGTGGCTGTCTTTATTTTGGCATTTGGCCCCCTCATGTGGGGTGAACTGGTGTGGAAAGACCTAACCCTGGTCAATCGTGAGCCTGCCCTATCGGGTCAAGTGGGGGCTGAAGATCTTTTTCTTCGCTCCACTCCTCCCAATTCAGCCACCTACCAGCCACTTCCGGCGCTGACCCTCATGGTAGGTCTGGGCCAAGAACCTGAGGATCATGCTGCCCTCATCCCCCGTCTCTTCAACATAGTCCTGTTCTACTTGATTTCCCTGCTGCTCCTGCGCCTAATGGAGTTTCTGAAGGTCTCCAAATGGACTGGATTCTTGGTTGTTGCCGTATTCGCCATCCATCCCACCCATGTTGAGGTGTTGGCAACTTTGCCAGGACGAGCCCCCCTTATGGGACACCTTTTTGCTCTCGCCGCTCTCCTCTTGATCTTGCAGTCCTCCAAGTCCCCTAAGAGATCCTGGATCATTTTTTCTCTTTTTGTCTTCGCCGGTCTGAGCCAAAAGGCGGCTCTTGCTTGGGGGATTATCCCTTTTGTTCTGGCAAGCCTGAGATTGACTCCACAACCAAGCCTGAATTCCAAGCGGGCGATTCTTGCTGGGGCCACGGTTGTTTTCCTTCTCCAGTGGATATGCACCGGCTCGTTGTGGCCGAACGCCTACGATCGTTTCTTAGATTCTGGAAGTCTTCTTGGCAACCTTGCTTCGAGCATGAGTGTTATGGGGTTGGCTTTCCCGGCTCTTTTGCTTTTACCCCAAGCAATGACTCCGGACCCGAGTGCCAACCTCATTCAACTGAGCGGCGCTCTGTGGTCCATAGGTGGATTCCTTGTCTTGGGACTTCTATGTTACGTCGCTTGGCGACATCGCAAGACCTACCCCCTCCCCACTTTGGGATGTTTCATTTTCTTCATCGGAGCTCTCTTCCAATCCCCTATGTTGGCAGGCTCTCTGCCATCCCAGCTGACCTTCTTCGGCTCCTCATTCAGCATTCCGTTCTTGCTTGTCCTTCCTTTCTCCTGGGCCCGTGCTTTAGCCGGACGAAAACGCCTTGCTTACGCCTTGCCCGTACTCATCCTATTTCTATGCACCCTCCGTTCCCTCGCTTGGCGTCATGAAGACATCTTGTTGGCATCCCTTCCCGGAACACCGGGACCAACTTATTGGGCCCATGAACTCAAGGAAATAGAAGAGGCAGCCGTGGGCTCAGAATTGGCTAGAAAATCTCCTCAAGCCCTACTCACCAAAGCCATCGACGCTGCGGGTCCTGACCAACGATTGGTGAAACAGGCCCTATTGATCGAGCTCAAGCGGGGGGGAAGTGTCTCCCGTTGCCAAGAACTTCTGACTATCTTGCAAACAGAGCGTCCCACTCTTGTCGGCTTGTCAGCCCTAAGAGGACGCACCTTGCTCAAAGCTGGAGATAGAGACGGTGCCCAGATCGCCTTCACTGAGGGTCGAAACACTGATGACTTCGATATCGATTCTAGATGGTTCTTGGGAGCGGCTTGTGCTCGCCAAGGACAGGATGATTGGGCAGAAATGTACTGGCGGGAAGCCCTCAAGAAATGCCAACACGGGGATCAGCAAGAGACCGCGCTCAAGATTTTGATCCAGCTGTCATACATGACTGATCGAGGAGTCTTGGATAAGGGGGTTCTCATGGCCTTGTGTCAAAGGCAATTGAGTTACCTCCCTTCAATCGGTTCCATCCGCACTCAAATAGAGGGCCTTATCGCCCGTATCAACCCCCAAGGTCGTGAGTAAGTCAGCTCGGCAATTTGGCCACACAGTCTAGTTCAACCAAAGCGTCCTTCGGCAAGCGGGCCACCTCAACGCAAGCCCGGGCGGGGTAAGGCGCAGAAAAGAACTGCCCATAGATTTCATTGACGGCCCCAAAATCTTCTAAGTCTTTCAGGAAGACGGAAACCTTCACCACATCCGAGAAGGCACACCCCCCCTCCTCCAGAACAGCAGCAAGGTTCTCCAGAGCCTGCCTTGCTTGGGCTTGGACACCTCCTTCAATCATGACACCGGACTCCGGGTCAAGGGCGACTTGGCCCGAGCAATAGAGCCAACCGTCACATAGGACTGCTTGGGAATAAGGGCCGATGGCTTGAGGAGCAGATTTTGTGCTCACTGGCTTTTTCGATGTCATTGATTTTCCAACATTCTTTTCTTGAGTGCTTCTGCGACCTTGGGGGTCAAGAACCGGCTCACGTCGCCGTCGGCCATGACAATTTCTTTGACCAAACGGCTCGACACAAAGGCAAAGGCTTCACTGGGTGCCAAGAAAACCGTTTCGATTTCCTGATCCAAGGAATTGTTCGTCAGAGCCATTTGAAACTCCGATTCAAAATCCGAAAGGGAGCGAATTCCACGCAGCAAGATCTTGGCTCCGTGCTTGCGGGCAAAGGAAACAGCCAAACCGTCAAAATCCACTACTGTGAGCCGATTCTCATGGGGGAATTCCTCACGAATCATGGCAATGCGTTCAGCAGCGGAAAAAAGCGGATTCTTACCGATGTTCTTGCCAACTGCTACAACCAGCCGGTCGAAAAGCCCAAGACCACGCTGAATGATGTCTAAATGACCCCGTGTTGGCGGATCGAAGCTGCCGGCATAGACCGCTGATCGTTCCATTCAAGTCTCTCCCTTATTCCCATGATCGGCTTCGTCCCGCTATTCTGCCCCAGGGCCTGGGGAGTCGTCAATTCTTGCCCCATATGGTGAGAATGCTCTCCCAACAAGTTAGACTATAGCCAATTGGCCCCACGGTACTGACCCGGACCAACAAAAAGAAGATTCAGCGGCGAAACGGAAGACGCTCACGGAATGACCTACTACATCACCACAGCCATTGATTACGTCAACAGCCACCCCCATTTAGGCACGGCCTACGAGAAAATCGCCGCCGATGTCATCGCTCGATTTCATCGTCTGGCAGGGGAAGATGTCTACTTCCTCATGGGCAACGACGAGCATAGCTTGAAAGTTGAACAAGCAGCTACAGAAAAAGGGCTCTCCTCCAAGGAACACTGCGACCAGATGGAAGCTGTTTTTCGCGATGTTTGGGGTTCTCTCAACATTGAGTTCGATGATTTCATTCGCACCACTGAAGATCGCCACAAAGCTGCTGTGGGTGAAATGCTCAATCGCATCCAGGCTAATGGTGATGTTTATCAAGCCGATTATGAGGGCTGGTATTGCCATGGTTGCGAGGCATTCAAGAACGAGGGTGATGTGGTCGACGAAAAGTGCCCAGACCATCCTGGACGGGAGTTGGCTTGGCTCAAAGAAAAGAACCACCATTTTCGCCTGTCCAAATACGAAGATTTCTTGCTCGACCTCTACGAGAACAATCCAGACTTTGTCCAACCCGATGTTCGACGCAACGAACTCTTGGAATTCCTCAAGGGCGGGCTCAAGGACATAAGCATCTCTCGGGAGTCTGCTAACTGGGGCGTCCCTGTCCCCTTCGATCCGGAAGCTGTCGTCTACGTTTGGTTTGATGCTCTCATCAACTACATCTCAGGTACAGGATGGCCCGCAAAAGACAGCCGTTTCGATGATCTTTGGCCAGCCAACCTCCATGTCATTGGCAAAGATATCACCCGCTTTCATTGCATCATTTGGCCAGCCATGTTGAAAAGCGCTGGCCTGCCCCTGCCCAAGAAAATCTTTGGACACGGTTTCGTCAACATGGGCAAAGACAAGATGTCCAAAAGCGGGGGCAAGAGCGCTGATCCGAAACAACTTGCCCAGCATTTCGGCGCAGACGCCCTTCGTTACTATTTGATGATCGAGGCTTCCTTTGGCAAAGACCTGGAATATGGCACTGACCGTTTGCTGGTACGGGCCAATTCGGACTTGGCCAATGGCTTGGGCAATCTACTTTCCCGCTCCGTCTCCATGCTCTGCAAATACCGCGATGGCATCGTCCCCGAGGTTTCAGGATCGTCCCTGGTAGCTGACACCATTGATGCTGCGAAAACTGAGTACACCACTTGCATGAGCGAACTCAAACTGAGGCAAGGCGCAGAAGCTGCTATGTCTATCGTGGTCCGTGCCAATCAATTAGTGGACGAGGAAGCACCTTGGGCGTTGGCAAAAGACCCGGAGAAAAGCGAACGTTTAGATCGTGTTCTCTATGACCTTCTAGAAAGCTGCCGTTGCGCTGGCGTTCTTCTGGCACCCTTCATGCCCGAAAAGATGATGGCGTTGCAGAAGTCTCTCGTGGTCAACAAACCCCTTTCCGGGTTGACCCTTGAGGATGCTAACTTTGGTGCTCTCGCCGCCGGGACACAACTTGAGAAAGTCTCACCTCTTTTCCCAAGGATAGAAGCACTCGAGGACGAATAGATTGAGAATACCCCGTAGCCTCTCGTTCAAACTTGCATTCGTTTTCTTGCTCTTGGGCATCGTGCCGATGACCTTAGTAGGGGTGACCGCCTACTTCGTAGCCCGCGACACCATGGCAGAAACCTATGTCGAACGTTTCGTCAAGCGGGTGACACGAGACACTTCCATCAACTTGGAAACCTCCCTCAAGAGTATGCAGAACGGCACTGAGCTTTTGGCCCGTTCCAGCAACCTGCGCAAGAACGTCTACGAACTTTCCGTCCGGCAGCCGAACGAAACAGCTTATCAAATGGCATTGGGGCGCATTCGTACTGACCTCAACAACTCAATTGAGATCATGGGTAACGCCGACCTTTTGGCCGTCATTGACTTAGAGGGAAACATTCTCGTCACCAGTAATCGCAGGAGAGAAGACGTCCGTAGCGGCAAGCTAGAAGGAACCGCCGATTTTCGCCTGTTCACCGACGATGAAAGCAATCCACTGGCGGGCATAAACTTGCGATCGCGAAAATGGTGGGATAAGGCCGCCACCGGCCAGTCTGCCGTCATTGACTGGGGAACCGAACCTCTCATACGTGAGGCCTACGGTTATCCTAAGTTTCTAGATGAAGAATCAGACCAAGTCGATAGTGAACGGCAAAAAAACCCGGAGGCCTATTCCTTCGGATTCACCAAGGGTATTCCTCTCTCCGAGTTTAGTCGCGAGGACATCGTCGGAGGTGAGATCACCCAAGCGATCTTGGTTGTGTTCTTCAATTGGCGATCGATCCAAGACTTGCTCGACCGGGTCAATGAAGATTTCGAAGGAGACGACATCCAATTCAGTTCCGGTTATACCTTCCTTTTTAACACCGATTTCAACACGGTGATTGCCCACAGATACCTGAGCCTCTATTCCAGCCGTCTGGTCGAAGATCATGGTTTAGACAAATTGCGATCGGCCATGCTCAAGGCCGAGGGACATCGTGGCAGCACCCACTACAAGTACCGTAAGGAAAAAGTCGCGGCATTCGCTCCCGTTCGAGCGACAGGGTGGCAATTAGGCTTCGGCATCGATGAAGACGACTACCTGAAAGCCACCTACCAAATGGGCAAGGTCATGTTTATCGCTGGCCTCTTGGTCGCCGGTATCATCATCATTTTGATCGCAGTCAGCTCCCGTCGCATTACACGTCCCATCCGCGTGCTGATTCAGCAGACCAATGAAATTGCCAAGGGCAACTTAGACGCTCGTGTTGAAATCGAAACTCAAGACGAAATCGGCCTCTTGGGCGATTCCTTCAACAAGATGGCCGAAGACCTGAAGGTTTCGAACAAGAGACTAATTCAAGCCGAGAAAACAGCAGCTTGGCGGGAGATGGCCAACCAAGTGGCCCATGAGATCAAGAACCCATTGACGCCCATCAAGCTGTCCGCTCAATTAGTCCATCGCGCTTACATAGACAAGCACCCAGATTTCGAAAATATCCTGAAAGAAAGCGTTCACAACATTGTCACCCAAGCTGACTCATTACGAAAAATTGCCTCCAACTTTTCGAACTATGCTGCCTTCCCGAAAACGGAACGCAAACATCACAGCGCCTTGGAATTGATCAAAGAATGCGTCCAGCTCTATTCAAACAAAGAATCATCAGGTATCGACGTCAAGTTAGAATCGTTTTTGGACACGGATGTCATCCTCAACATTGATCGCGATGAAATTATGAGGGTGTTCTTCAATCTCTTCAACAATGCTTTCGAAGCCATGCCGGATGGTGGCATGGTCTCTGTGAGCGTCTTCCGCTTCAAGGAAGGTGACAAACCGGGTCGTCTTGATATTCGCATTACTGACACAGGCAAAGGGATCGACGACAACATCTCTGAACGACTCTTTGAACCCTACTTCACCACCCGCAGTTCTGGCACTGGCTTGGGCTTGGCGATTTGCAAGAAGACAATTGAAGGTTATGGCGGTGAATTGAGCATTGAGAGCAAAGTCAACGCTGGCACAACTGTCATCTTAAGTATCCCCTTTGTCGAAGACTAACTGAATACTCCTCGACCTCGCGACGGCGATCTCATGAATCAGTCGGATTAGCCCGCAAAAGAACTTCCCAAATTTCCTTGGTCCAGGTTGTCATAACCTGACGTCTATTCTTGCAGTTGTGTTCTGACCTGATCCCTTCAGGCCTGAGGGCATTGCAAGACAAAGGATTCGAGCAGGAACAATCATGGTAAGGCGTGTCACAGCCACAATTCCATTCTTGCTCATCAGCCTGTTGTCGTCTCAATGTTCTTGGGGCACCCGCAAAGAACTGCTCCCAATTTTGCTCCTTGGCTTATACCTCCTATTCCGAGCCATCGAGTGCTTCGTCCCATGCGCCTCCCCTCCTGGCTCTCTGGCGCTAGGCTCCTGCCTCTTGGGTTTTGTTTGGGGGGCGCCAACGCGCCCCCCAACAATCCCATCTTTCGCCGGAGCCTTTGTCACTGTGGAAGGAGAACTTTCGGCATTCTATACCTTCCCCGGAATACGCCAAGAAAACCAAGACAAGCGAAAATGGCTGCTCACCCGCGGGCATATCGCAGGGCAAGACACCTCGATTCCCCGGATTTCAGCGACAATTCGGGGCGACGAAAATCTAGAAGTCGGCGATCAAGTGCGGGTCTTCGGCTGGCTCGAATACAAGAACTCAAAGTGGAATTTAAGATCGCGATTCTTGGCCTTCGGGGCTCAGAACTCCCTTGATCCAGGAAGAATCGGAGCAGAATGGCGCCGTCGTTTGCGCACCCGTGTTGAATCTCGCTACCAGGGTTTTCCCTCTCGAGTTATCCAGTCTCTTGTTCTGGGAAGAAAAAATCTACGACCGGAAGAGACCGAAACGATTCGCCAAGCTGGGGTATCCCATCTTTTCGCCGTCAGCGGGCTCCACCTTATTCTCATCTGCGGCGTTCTCAGCTTCTTGCTGAAAATGGCTGGATTGCGCGACCCATGGTTGGGCCTAGCAACCCTCATGGGAGCGACCGGGTTTGCTATTCTCACAGGATTCAAACCGCCTATGACACGAGCGCTCCTCGGCTTTGCCCTCTTCACCTTGGCAAAAACAACGAGACGACCGGTTCACTCTGGATGGTGCCTTCTCATTGTGGCGACCTTCGAACTCCTTCGAGTTCCCCAACTCGCTCGCAGTATTTCTTTTCAACTGTCATTCGCCGCCGTCGCAGGGATACTTTGGCTCGGACCTCGCCACCAGGGACGAAAAACAAGAACAGCTTTGAAAGCTTTTCTCATTCGCAAGAAGAAAGCCGGCCATGGGCGCAAACTCATCGACGGCATTATTCTCACCTCCGCTGCCATTGTGGCCACAGCCCCTTTTACTTTGTTTCACTTCGGCACCTTCACCCCCATCGCCCTTCTGTCGAATCTTGCCATCCTGCCACTCTTGACAATCACCCTCATCGCAGGCTTACTCGAGCTCTTTGTTTCACTTCCCACATTCATCCTCAATTGGTTATGTGAAACCATGCTGATCTCCATGGAGGGGGCAAGCCAGGTGAACTTTGGTCATATCGAGACCTCAAAGCCCCCAGTTTGGGCCTACATCCCATTCTTAGTCGGGTTAGTTCTTGCTTGGCATCAAAGAGAACAATCTCAGCTGAAGAGCCAAATGATCGCTTGGATAGCCGTTTTTTTCTTGCTCTTTTCAACTAGGACAGTCAAAGAAGAACCCCAACTAAGATTCACCAAGAATCCCCAGCGCTTTGACATAGCTTTTGGGGAAGAGGTTTCCCAACTCAAGGCAGAGGGCTCATGGAAGCCGGGCTTAGAAGATTTCTTTGTGGCAGGAGATACAAGCACCTCTTACCACATGGAGGTCCTTCAATCTCAGGGCATCTTGGCCAAGGGGCTCTGGGGCGGAGCCACCTTCATCAATTTCGGTTCCATGAGCTTCGAATCATGCCTAACGTATTGTCGGTGGAACAAACAACCGGTTGACATTCTCATTTTACCCCAAGGGGGTGCAGATGTTGACGCAACCCTACTTCTAACGGGGCACTTGGAGCCCAAAATTGTTGTCTGCCATAGAGCTAACGAAGAGAGTTTCATGGCAGTTCAAAGACGGGGCTACCAGGTCATGGACTATCGCACCTTTAACCGCCAATTCCCAAGTGGCAAACCCCAAGATTAGCTCGAAAGCCAAGAACTCCACCCTGGCTCCAAAACGTGAAATAGACGGGCACAGGAACAGGAGTACCCGGAAGCCCCGCACAATTGGAAAAAGCGCCCCAACCTGATGTTGGAGCGCTCTTTCGATTTCGATTTGAAGGGCCTGGGTTTAGCGCTTCGAGAACTGGAATGCTCGGCGAGCACCACGAAGACCGTATTTTTTACGCTCTTTCATTCGTGGGTCACGAGTCACATGCCCGTTCGATTTAAGCTCTGCCATGTTGGTTTCGTCGACCTTGACCAAAGCTCTGGCCAATCCCAAACGAACGGCCCCAGCTTGACCGCTGATTCCGCCACCATTGACGTTGACAAAAATATCAAACTTGCCCATCAACTCGGTGTCAATGAGTGGACCACTGCATTCTCTTTGGTGATCGGCCCGAGGAAAATACTCCCTCAGATCCTTCTTGTTCACACGGAATGTTCCAGTGCCTGGCTTGATACGAACACGGGCAACGGATGACTTGCGTCGTCCTGTTCCCCAGTCAAATGTAGTGTCGATCGCCATGATCGATTCTCCCCTATTGATCGAGCGTTAGAAAGTCAGCGGCTTTGGCTGTTGCGCCTCGTGCGGATGCTCGTCGCCGCCGTAGACCTTCAATTTTGTCAGCATTTTTTGCCCCATAACCGTCTTGGGCAGCATGCGGCGGACAGCAAGGCGAATCACGCGGTCCGGATGTCTTTCGAGCATCTGGCTGTACGCGATTTCCTTAAGACCACCCACCCATTGGGTGTGATGACGGTAGACCTTTGTTTCGGCCTTCTTGCCCGTCAAGACAGTCTTAGATGCGTTTGTCACGACCACAAAGTCACCGGTGTCGGTGTGTGGAGTGTAAGTAGGCTTATGCTTGCCCATGAGAATGCGAGCAATCTTAGCTGCTAAACGACCAAGGGGCATCGTTGAAGCATCAACGATCAGCCACTCACGTTCGAGCTCATGCTCTTTTGCCATATAGGTCTTCATCGCAGGTCTTTCCTGGAAATACACTTCACCATCTGCAGACGTACCTTCGCCGTTGATGGGACGAGGATGATAGCAGGGTCGAGTTGAGCTTCAATGGGAGATTTGAAGTCATAGAAGTTCGTGAGATTTATCGCCAAAAATTGGCTTTCAAACGTGCTTCCTGGCCTCAGGCGCCCCCAGGGCTTCGCCACACAAGGAACCTAAGTCGTTACTATACAAGCACTCATGTCACTTCATCGAAAGGTCAACAGGAATCACAAGCATCTGCAACAAGTCACGCCGAGACAGATAATCAGAGCCATCATGGAGGCTATTGGCACCCTCCATGAGAATAACCAGCACATTCTCGTCCCGATGTGTGTGTCTTCCGAGGCCATAGCGAAGAAATGGCAAGATTCCTGCCTCCCGCAAATTCTCGGGGAGCACCCCTTGCCAGATCAATGAATCTGGGGTTTTCGCCACCTGAATCCTCTGTCCCCGCAGTTCAGCGCCGTAGAGTTGCCCACCTTGGCGATAGAAGGCCGCGAGACGCTCGGCAGTCAGAAGACCCGATTCATCTTTGACCCCGGGCCGAGGGCGTAAACTCACTGTTCGCCCCTGGATTTGGACGGTGAAGGGTAACTTCCATTGCTGCCCCATTTTCACCACCTGCTTGCCAGCGAAACGATCAAGAATGAACCCAGAGACGGTGATCTGCTCCCCAGAAGGCGTCACGTACTGTTTGCAATGGAGGCCCACGCCCGGGACAGGTACCAAGCGGGGAGAATGAGCTCTTTGGAAGGTAAGATCGCTGGGGCTGCCATTGAATGAGGCAAAACAGGTCTCTTGGAACAAAGTCAGCCCCCCTTCCTCATCCAGAGCCCCACGCCAAGTACACAGATTCTGTTGCAGCACTTGATTGTCTGCCAAGAAAACCCGCTTGAGGGTGTAGTAAGACCCCACCACAACCAGAGTCAGGACAAATGCAACAGACACCAAATAGACAGCCAACGACTTTTTCGCGTCGAAAATCAGGGGCAGCAAGAAGATGACATAGAAAACAGCGTGATAGATGCCCAGAAACAGGAGCAAACGGGTCAGATCGACTTTCCCCCAATCTGGCAGGGCAAAGCTCGAATAGAGATTTGATTCGTTGACATGTCGACTCCGAAGTTGGGGGCTGAAGTCATTTGGGAGGGTCATTTCCCGACGGCGCAGAACCCGTCCTTGTCCCAAAGTTGAACCACCAGGGTCCTTCGCGCCCAGAATGACCAAGTGCCCACCGGTCTCCGCCCAAGTTCGAAGAACAGCCCGCTCTTCCACAGAGAACTGAAGATAGCGCTCTTCCGTCAAGACAACGCCACCAAAAGGGTCGTAACCTAAGGGAGACAAAAATGGTCTTGGAGACAAGAAAGGAATGCCAACCCAGGATGGGCCTGATCCCACTTTGGGAATGTCAAAGAACAAAACGAGACTTTGTCGGGGGGAAACGGCGTCCAACTTAATTCGTGCCAGATCAAGGCCATCGACGTTCACGCAAACAGGATCAGCGTTGGACTCAATTGTTGGATAAAACCATAGTGAAGAGGGGCTGCCATTCTTCGGCGACCAAGTGATCTCTGTGCCCCCACCTACTGAAATCTTCACAACCTCTCCGGGCTTCGCAGAAACCTCGAGAGGAAAGACACGTCCCGCCACATGGCGTCCTTGGGTAATCGAACGAACCATGGGGGAAGATTTCTGCTGCGAGTCTTCCCTGAGGACGGCCCCGGTGTTCGGGCCGGAAAACCCGAAAGAGAAAACCGAGGCCACAACGAAAAGCAAAGAAAGAGCAACACGGCTTTTGCTCAAGAAGCACAGGGCCCAGAGCCCGCCGTAGATGCCAAAACAGAGCCCCCCCGGCAAGAACAGCTCGGGCTCGGCAAAGTGGCGGGTCATTCCTAGAATGAGGGTGATCGGTGAATTCAGGGCATCTTTTCCCCCCAGCAAGGTGCCGAAATGGGACAAAAGAGGAATAACACCAACAATCAAGAAATTGAGCGCCACGAGAATCGGTCGGGATCTAAAGCCAAAGACGCAGGTCCAGAAAGTGGCCATACCATGGAAAACCCCGGCCCACAGCAAGACAGCGACAACCCCCTTGAAGCTCACACCGGCAATGTAAGCCAATACGAAGAGAGGCACCCCGGAGAAAGCCAACATGAAGAACCCCACCCACCACCAAGCCATGGCCCTTTGCTTGCGCCTTTCTCCAGTTGCAGGTGAAAGCGGTGGGAGCAAGGTTGTCGGAAAAACCAAGGCCATGTACATCACGAGAAAAACTGAATAGAGGGCCATTTCCCCCCTGCGGTCCATCAACCCAAAGGGCAAGAACGAACTAACACTAGGCATGAGTGGCAAAACACTGGCACCCAAGCTCAGAGCTGCAAAACCAAGAATCAACCAAGTAATTCGGCGGTTCACTGGACTCACAGGAAGATCAACATTTTCAGCAGGATTCATCACGGAAGGATCTTAGCCCTCATTCAAGAAGAAAAGAAGACGGAAGGATCTGCTTTGATAACGGAGGAAACGTCTCAGCGTTCTTGGTTTTCGACAAAGTATACCTTGTCGAATCGAAGATCGACCCGGCGCAGACCTGCAATCCCTTTGGGTCGAGCGTGCTGAACTTGCCGTAGGTGCTCAATCTTGTTCTTGACGCTGAGTTCGATCAGATTTTGCGGGTGTTGAGTGCTTCGCCCCCAGGCGAGCATGGTGGGTCTTTGTTTCTGAGATTTTGGATCAAACCATGTGCGATCACTCACCAAAGAAATCTCTGGGCGATCTCGGCGCAGACGCCCTCCGTGGTTCGACACGTCGATGGCAAGGATGGTGATATCACGAAACAAAGGATCAGATTGGTAGGGAGCCATATCTTTGAGAATCTGAATACCCTCAGCAATAGCTTGGAGTAACCACTTTTCCTCATACTTCCCGGGATCAATTGCGAGGTCGCTCTCAGGGTGAATGGTGATAATGGGCGGAACCAAGTCTTCCTTGGCAATTTTGTAGGGTAAGAGCTCACCATATTGATCGACCAAAATATAACGACCTTCTACCTCGACCGCAGCATAGGGTTGGCGAAATTCAACTTCCACTTCGAGCCCACCTGGGAATTGGCGACGTACGGTAGTGACCCGGCGAACAAAGGGGCTGCTCTCATATACTTGTCGGACCACAGATCCCAGGTTGGTATCGAAAATACTGATGGACTGCTCGTTCTTAGTGAGATGGTCAAACTCATGACTGACTTCAAGAGCGCCGGGCATGCCCTCTGGAATATGGGGAGTCGTTCTGGATAAGTC
>WFTN01000196.1 GCA_015485455.1 Planctomycetota bacterium
GAAATCTCTTTTTCAAAAGCGACCATGGATTGAATCCGCTGATTGAGGTCTCTTGCGGTAGCCTTGGCAATGAAACGACTCACGTCTTGGGGAACGTCTGCCCGCAATTTGCGGATATCGGGAAATTCTTCGTTGCAGACTTTGTTCATCACTTGGACGAGTGATCCAGAATCAATGGCGTCTCGACCGGCAAGAAGAAAGTAGAGTGTCGCCGCCAAAGAATAGACATCACCCTGGGGGCCAACACTATGGGCATCGGCATATTGTTCCGGGGGCATGTATTTGGGGGTTCCCATGATCATGCCGGTTCGTGTTTGGCAGCTGTCCGTGTCATCTCCAGATCGAGCCAACCCTAAGTCGGCGACTTTGACTTCACCTGCATTCGAGATCATGATGTTGTCTGGTTTGATGTCTCGGTGGACGATGCCTCCAGCGTGGGCAATGGCCAAGCCACGGGCAGCGCATGCTACTAGGACAAGGGCTTCGTTGAGGGGGAGGCGGCCGTTTCGTTCGACTCTCTCTCGGGCAGACTCGCCAGACACAAACTCCATGATCAAGTAGTGTAAATCGCGGCAATGATTGACGTCGAACACGCGAATGAGATGAGGGCTGTTGATGCTTGCGGCTATTTTGGCTTCACGTTTGAAACGAGCGATGAAGTCATTGTTTTGGTTGGCTAACTCTTGGCGCAAACACTTGATGGCGACTGGGATTTCCAATGACAAGTGAGTGCCACGATAGACTGATCCCATCCCGCCTTCACCGATCTTCTCTTCCACGATAACAGGATCCAGGACTCTGTATCCTTCGATTACCGGGAGGCCCAACAAGATGGGGTCTCTTAGCAGTTCTGGGTGATAGACTTCATCGTTGGCGTTCATATTCTGGTCAAGGCGCTTTTACGGGAGAAAATAAGGTCTTGTCCACCTGGGTAATTATCACTTGAGATTCGGATGGTGGCCCCTGCAACCCAGTGGCACAGAGTCGTATGAATATTTCGGCTCGATTCGATTTTTAGAAAAGGCGAAATTCCCACATCGTGAATCTCATCTTGACATGATCGAGAGAGTCGGCGAGATGGAGAGTGAGGATTGGCGATAGAGGAGAGGTGACTTACAGTTTTGAAGGTGTTTCCTCAGCGTGGAATGAGTGAGTTTTCGCGATGATTCCCATTCGATGTCTCTGTCGAGATTGTGAGCGCAGTTCGAATCCGGTTATGATGAGGGGAGGAGACGTCCTTTTTGCTTGGACGTTATGCCATGAGACCAATTTGCTTTTGATTCGGATGTGGATATGGAACAACTCGAGCTTGTGGTCGCCCGATATCGGGAAGACTTGAAGTGGTTGCGACGAGTTCCGCCCCAATATTCCCAGACAGTCTATGACAAAGGCGGAGATTGGCGTGGCGGTATACCCTTGGCGAATGTCGGTTATGAAGCCAATACTTATCTTCATCACATCATCACCCGCTATGATTCTTTGGCGACGAAGACGGTGTTCGTCCAAGGTCGTCCGTTTGATCACGTGCCGGATCTTCATCGGAGACTCAAGAGGTTAGCGCTTGGGGAGGAAGATGGGGGGGTGTTTCGCTGGCTTGGGTTTGTCGTGGATTTCGACGACGCCTTGGGAAAGCGGCTATTTCGTTCCTGGAGCAAGAATGAGGACGGGAGGCTCTTGGACCTGCAAGGCTTTTGCCAAGCATTGTGGGCTGAGGAAGCAGCTGAACGATTTGTCTTCTATCCTGGGGCTCAGTTCATTGTTTCGGCAGACCAGATTCGTAGACAGCCGCGCCAATTCTATGAGCGTGCCCTTGAGCTGACCCATTCATTCCCCGATGCTGGTCATTGTTTCGAACGTTGCTGGGACCGTGTGTTCGGAGTCAATGGGCTTCCAGAATCACTTCGTGGGAAGGAACTCCCGATTTATCTTCGCCCCATCCGTCGACTGGGAATCACTTGGGATTCGATTCCTGAGGACCAGCGGGGCTGGTAAACGACAGGTATCTGAGTCTGTAGGGCCTATCCGTCTTAAATGGCGAATCGGTTTGGTCTTCTTGGGCTGAGAAGCAGAGCAAAATGAAATGTTTGCTGGGGATCGGCGCGGCTTTGCTAACTTTGGCCTGGAAAACCAGTCTCACAGTTTAGCAGAGGAACGGTTGGCGCGTTCCTTGGTTGGTGCCATGACATGAATCTGCCCTGTGAGTCTTGTCCGAGGGAGGTGAAATTGATGAATAAGCATCTTAGGCGAAGAATTTTTTCTGGTGGGCAACTTGAAAGTTCGCTCTTGTTCGGAGCGCGGTGCGGTCTTTTCTACGGTGCGCTTTTCGTGTTCTTGACGGGGCACTTAAGGGGCCAGGTGATGGATTCTCCCATCCTTGAGGCGGCGAAAGCCCGAGCACCCCACAAGAGACAGAAGTTTCCCGATGCACTGAGTTCCGGGTTCGAAGACGCGACGATCACAATGGCGGCTGGGGGCTTTTCGCGCCTGGGGGTTCCCTTGCCTCCATTCAATGAGTGGAATGGCTGGCGTATGACGGGATCCTGCGGGATAGCTGTCAACGGGTCTCCATTCACCTCTTTGAACCCAAGATCTCCTGAAGGGACTCACGTCGGGTTCATTCAGGGGACGTCCACCATGGAAGCCGACTACCTTTTTTCGCCGGGGTCATTTCGTATCCATGTCCGCGGTGCCCAACGTATGAGGCATTCTGGGCTCGACCATCAAGTGGTGCAAGTTCGTGTGGGTGCCAAGATCATCGATATTTTGGATTTCCGCAGCGAGAGATTCACTGACTATGTCACTCCAGTATTCTCGATGGATGTACCTCAAGACTTCATTGTCTATTTTCAAGGCATGAACCCAGATGGCGGTGACAACACGGCGTTTCTGGATGACATTCGCATCGAGAGAATTCGCGAGTGGAATGATCCGAAGACCTGGGAGAATAACATTGTTCCCCGGCCAACGGATTTTGTGATTATTCCTCATCGTTTCGTTGTCGCCCTCAAAGGACTGGGAAACGAGTGCCGAGGTGTTCAGGTCTACGGAGAACTCCATGCTACAGATCGCGATGTTGAGCTCAGCGCTGGGTGGGTTCTGGTCACAGGGGAATCTGGTCGTCTTCAAGTTGGCCGACCAAAAATGCCCCATCGCAATCAATTTACCCTCATTTTGACGGCGTCAATTCAAGATGAGAATTTCTTCGGCGTTGGCAACAAGTTCTTGGTGGCAAAGTGTGGGGGAAAGATTCATTTACATGGGGAGCAACGAGTTTCATGGACGAAGCTCAATCAGACGGTTATTCCTGGAGATACCCAAATCACTTTGGCTTCCCCGGTAGATTGGCAGGTTGGCGATGAATTTGTTGTCGCCGGATCAAATCATCAACGATCTGTCGATACTGGAACACCCAATTACATAGATCATGCGGAAGTTCTGCGCGTGAGCAGTTTGAGTACCAATCGGTTGACTGTTTTCCTTGATGTGGCGGCTCGGGGTCCTGTGGTGAATCGTCATTACGGTGGTGCACCGCAAACATATACCAGTCCTCCTGTGGCGAATTTTCCTCAAGGGCAAACTTGGAGCCTCGATCAGAGAGCTGAAGTCGGGCTCTTGACCCACAATATTAAGGTTATGGGGGACCTGAAGTCCGAACGATCTCATTTTGGTGGCCACATCATGGTGCGTCACAGCCCGCCCGGTTCTCAGTACAACCCCCAAGCTTTCTTGTCCAACGTTGAACTCTTTCGCATGGGACAGGAGCAGGTTCTTGGACGCTACCCCATGCATTGGCACGTCATGGCAGATCAGGCGAAGGGACAATACATAAGGGATTCGAGTGTCCATCATACCTACAATCGGGCCATCACGATTCACGGTACAGATTCACTTCGTGTCGAACGCAATGTCGTCTATCACAATGTGGGGCATGCTATCTTCATGGAGGATGGGGCAGAAGAAAACAATCGTGTCATTGGAAATCTTGCTATTTCGACGGTCAAGCCGCCCCCCGGAAAAGAGATGTTGCCCAGTGACAATGAGCTCGAACAACTTCAAAACCGAACGCCGGCAAGCTATTGGATCACCAACCCAAATAACATTATTCGGGACAACGTCGCCGCTGGGACAGAAGGGACAGGGTTTTGGTTTATTTTTCCTGAAGCAGTCTTGGGATTCTCAGCCGACAACCCGATCTTGGCGAGCCGGAAACCAATTGAGAATGACCTGGGGGTCTTTTCCGGGAATTTAGCCCATAGTTGTGGATCAGCTTTCGACATCAATGACACTATCAATCCATCCAATGATCGTATCATTATCAATCGAGGGTGGCGGCCTCGTAGCGGTTCTGCGGTGCTGAGTAACTTTGTTGCTTATGCTTGTGACATGGGATTGTATGCTGGTGCCAGCGACGAAGATATTTCTTTCTCGCGATTCGTCCTCGCTGACAACAACGAGAACATTCGTATTGCCGCCTATCACACGGTACTCAACTCCATAGCAATCGCGGGTACGGGAAATGTCGGACCCCTGGCTGGTGGGCAACGTGGTTATACGGTCTACGATGGACCAGCTCGAATCCAAGATTGCCACTTCGTTGACTTTGATCAGCCATCTCGTTGGTTGATTCAGTCTGCCGGCGCGGCTGTTTTGCACCCGAATCATCGATTCATTGGAATCACTAATAACCATGGCTCTTTGCCCAAAATGAATTTTCCGGACTTTGCTGCTCATGTAGATCCTCTAACAGGTTTGCCATTTGGCAGTTTTCCTGCCTACTGTGATGAACCTCGTCACTTGGCCGCGCCCAATTTTTGGGGTGTTGCTCTTCGCGATTTGGATGGATCCATTTGGGGAGTTCCAGGAAGCACCTTGATTGGCAATCACCCTCTCATGGTTGATCCCAGTGCCGATATCACACCTGCCGGCGTTCCCTCCACGAGCAACGCCCTTTTGACCACTCATCGTTATGGCCATCTTCGCGTCTCCCATGACGGTTTGGATGTGGGTAACCTGCCCACAGTTTGGTTTCGGAGGAGTGCTGAGGGTACGGACCCTGGTTCAGGCATCGCTTACTTGAACTGTTTTCAGACTCCTCGGGAGAAACAATTTCCAGTGATTGTCGATGCCAACTCCTTCTATGTGCTTTCGTGGGTTTCTCCCACGGGGTTCAATGGCGTGGAGATCACCTTTGATGATGTGGAGTTGGGAGACGCGATGCGCTTGAAGATGACCGGCTTGGCCAATCTGGGAACCCTGACTATTTCCAATGCCGTCCAAGAAACATCGTTGATCAACCTGTGGGCAGCAACCACAACCAGCTACATGATCATTGGTTCGGACTTGTTTGTGAAGTTTGCCAACGTCAGCGGCAAGAAGATTGTTCATGTGACTTGGTAGCTTCATTCGGCCGCCGTGCGGCAATTGTGCCTCAAGCTAGCAAGATACGCCTTCGCTCGTAACTTTCCACTCTTGGCTCGCACATTGGCTGAAATTTTCTTTGCTCAATTGGGCTGGAGCCTATAGGATTCCGTTTGGCTGCCGTGTGGATGTCTTGGAATTTACCGTTTCGCTCATGAGTTGCACATTTTATGTGCGTTGGCGATAGCGCTATCCGCAGTCTCATGAACTGATCCAGAGCGTGTCCCTGGGGACGGGCTCTTGGTCGAAGGTGAGCTGAATGACCTATTGCAGGCTGAAGTCTGCCCAGGCAAATTTTCATGAAGAGAGGTTTCCATGATAAAGGCGTTTGTTCGTTTGGTTTTTTCGTTTGCCGTCGTGTTCGCTTTGGACTCGATAGTCTCGGCTCAGATTGTGCCAACAGGGTTTAGTATTGAGAATGTGGTTTCTACCAACTTGGGCTCACCCAATGATTTTGAAATTTTGCCTGATGGACGGTTCTTGATTGCCGAGCGGACGGGTGAGATTAAGATGAAGAGGCCCAGTCTTGCTGGTGTGTTCACCATCGGCACTGTTCCCAATGTACTCTATGATCATGATGTTCGTGGCCTCCTCAGTCTTGTTGTTAAAGGTGACAAACTCTACACGTGGGCAAGCAAATCGAACTCCGGTTTCATGGTGCTTTCACGTTTCACGCTTACTGGCAATCTCAATGACCCCACGGATACGACGCTCAGTTTCTCCCCCAGCAGTGAATACATTGTTTTGGAGAGCGTTCCAGATAACTCGGTTTTCCACAATGGTGGTACAGTTAGATTTGGGCCTGACGGGATGCTTTATTTGAGTGCGGGCGACGACGGCGACTGTGCCATCGGTGCAGATGCGAACCTTTTCGGGGGGTCGATCATGCGATTGGATGTTGGTAGCCTGCCGGCGTCTGGACCTACTCCACCCTTAGCTGCTCTGGTACCTGCAGACAATCCATGGGCTAATGATAGCAATGCTCACAAACGCCTGATTATCGCTTCTGGAATGCGCAACCCGTTCAGCATGTGCATCGATGGTCCCACAGGGGATTTGTTTATCGGCGATGTCGGGGAGCAATCTCGGGATGAACTCAATCACATCCCAAGGAATTTGGGGGCGCCTATGGTTGGACACAGCTATGGTTGGCCTTGGTATCAAGGCACTCTTTCCAGTGCCGTCTGCGTGGGAGCAGGGCCTGATCCAGGGGGGCATGTCTTTCCCATTGATGAACGTGTCTATGGGGTCGATGGAAACACAATCATTTGCGCTGGCGTGACCCGCAACGTCGGGGGAACGAAGGACTTTGGCCCCCCCTATGAGTTCAATGTCTTTCACAATGCGTTCTATGCAGGGAAAATGAAAAGGCTTGCCCCTGGACCAACACCTGGAAGTTGGGTGAGTCCTGCCCCAGTTCCGGGGCAGCCCGATCCCATTTTTTGGGGCACGGGCTTTCACGGTGCCATGCATTTCGATTTGGGACCAGATGGGGCCATTTATTTTCTGAATCGAGGATTCTTGACGACTCCTCCTTCTCTTCGCCGCATTGCTGGAAGTGGACAGGTTTACAATTTGGTTCTTCTTGATGGGAACGATCAGGTGTGTGCATCGGGAGAAACGTTTGGTCGTGACATCAAAGTGCGTGTGACGGACATGAACGGGATTCCCGTGCCCAATGTAGAACTTACGTTCTCCAGCAGCGACAACAGTGCATCGTTTGCCAACATTGGTAACATCACTGATTTTCAGGGGATAGTGACGATGCCTGTGACCTCCACCGGGACGGGGCAAGGAACAGTCTCCGTGAAGGTGTCACTCTTGGGTGCCATTTCTATCGACCTTGATTTGTTCGCGCGCAAGCTTGAACTCGATTATTCCCCAGGTCCGGCCACCGACACTTTGGTTGTCGATTTCTTCAATATATCAAATGCCCAGGTGCCAGTTGTTCCTATTCTTCTCGCTTTAACCTTAGATGTTGAGCCGGTTTATCAAACTACCATCGGTGACCTTTACGTTGACCTCATCACACTGCAGAATACTTTTGTCATCGAGGACGGAGGTGGGAGTTACGGTGCAGTTAACTATGGCCCAGTTCCGCCCTATGGCACGCCGAGTTGGTCTTCCGTCTATACAGCACCAAGTGGCTTCTTCAGTGGATTCACTTATCGTTTTCAAATGTTTGTTGTGGACCCCACAGTGATCGTCTCCGAGCAAGGAGTCGCCGGGACAACGATTGGACGTACGAATCCCGTTTCGATCACCTATTGACCCGCCTTCCACTCTGAGTGAGTTCGTAAGTATGGGCATCTCGTTTGTTAGGAGTTGACGAAATGCGAAACGAAGCAGCCATCGAGATAAATTGCCCGATCGAAGAGGTTTTTCGCATGGCTACCACTTGCACAGTTGAGTGGAGCAAGATCGTGGTGGAAGACGAAGTGATCGAAGAGAAACCAGGAATGATTGGGACGACATTCCGATTTGTGACTGCTCCGGAGGGGAGTTCTGAGATGGAGTTCGCCGGTGTCGTCACCCAGCATGAAGTTCCTCACTTGCATGCGAGTATTATGCGAGGCAGGTCTTTCGATATGGAAGTGATTTTTCTATTTCAAGAAATTGGTACTAAAACAAGAGTCACCCAGAGTTCCCTGCTCACACCTAAGGGATTTATGAAAATAGTGTTTTTTCTCCTCGGCTGGGCTATGAATCGTTCGAGTTGCAAGGCATTGGAGCTCGAGTTGCAAGGTCTCAAAGCTTGCTGTGAAGAGGATCAAATGTCGGGGCAAAGCTAAGTGATGATCTTTGCTTTGGATCTCTCTTGCCGAGAGTGATGGTCAGTTTTTCTTTTTTATCTGGTTGGCGATCTCTTTGGCGATGAAGTGGCTATAGAGTTCTTTGGCCCGTTCACCCATGTGGTATCCGTCTGGGAAGTCTTCTGCGGTCAAGCTCTCGAGTTTACGGGCGTCGACATAGACCATCCCTTCTGATAACACGGCTGCTTCAACTTCCGGATCTGTGTCCCAGGGTTCAGGAAGAGGCATGGCAACGAAAATCCCTAGGCAGTCTGATTCCTTGAATTTCTGGGCCAAACGCCTGATGCGCGTGAAGGTGGGCTGAGGTGCATTTTTGCCCTGGTTGCTGGCTTCTTGGAGTTGTTCCATACTATGATTGAAGCGTTTCTCTGCTCCCCAGAACCCTGGAAGCAACTCCCCCAAGACGGTTTCTCGATAGTTCGGTTGATCGCCATAGACAGCCGACAAAGTGGAGAGAAGGACTTCCGCTCGATCTTCGAAGGTGAGGACATCGTGTTCGAAGCATTCCTCGATGTCGGCGAAACTCAAGAAATGACGACCCAACCGGCGGAGCCTCTTTGTGGGTTTATGGTCTCGAGCATGATGGCGCACAAAACCAACAATGATGATGTCGGGGACTTCGTTTTCTTCTTCGAAATACTGTTCGAAGATGTAGATCCAGTCGGTGACGTCTGTGCCCACGGGGACGGCCCAGTCGATTGTCGGCTGGCCAATTCCTAAATCATTCAACTCTGTTTTGACAATTTCTTTGTCCAACCCATGGAGGGTCAAAGAATTTCCCAGGAAGAGAATTTGTGGATGCTCACCCTGGCTGAGGTCTTCTGCGATCCTTGGGAAGTCATGAATGTGGCCCCGATCTCGATCTAAGTAGGGGGCAGCGAATCTAGCACCAACCTCCAACAGACAGAGGAAGGAAGCCACCGCCAAGAGCACTTTCCACTCGTTCTTAGAATTGGAAATAGATAAATTCACTGGGCACCAATGGTCTAAAGATAATAATCATGACAATAAGATAACAGTATACTCCAGCGCGATACCCCCAGGGGACTTTTGTCAGTCTCATCGGGTCGTGGGCTCTCTCCAACCACCATTCGAAAACCATCAAAGGGCCAGCATAAAAGAGAATGGCGGTCAAGCAGAAGGCAGTAAACTGGCTTGGGGCAAAGTCGGTAACCATGAGATTCAGCATTTGTACGGCTTGTTCCATGGAAGCCGCCCGGAAGAATAGCCAACCGAAACACACCAAATGAAACATGACAACAACGGACAGAAATCGTCTCCCTGCTGAAGTTTCTTCTTTTGCCTTTGAGCCCTTCGCTCCCCTTTGGTGATAGATGGTCAGAATGAGTCCGTGAAAGAATCCCCAGGTCAGGTACGTCCATCCTGCTCCATGCCAGAGCCCGCCCAAGAGCATGGTGAGCATCAAATTGCGGCGAGTCATCCATGGGCCCCCTCTGTTGCCTCCCAGGGGGATGTAGAGATAGTCCCGTAGCCAAGTGGATAGACTGATGTGCCAGCGGCGCCAAAAATCGCTGGGCGAGTGAGCCAAGTAGGGCATCTTGAAGTTCACCATCAGATCGAAACCCATCCATTTAGAAAGACCTCGGGCGATGGTGGAGTATCCGGAGAAGTCACCGTAGATCTGGAAGGCGAAGGCATAGATACCCACGAGGCAATCAGCCCCGGATAGTTCTCCGGGATTCTCTGAGAAGACCAGGTTGACGATGATGGCAAGGTTGTCAGCAATGACGATCTTCTTGAACAGGCCGATGAGCACAAGGTACAATCCGTCGGCAAAATCGTTGGGCCTTTTGATTCTGGGGTTGAGAACTTGGGGAAGGAGGTGGCTTGATCGTTCGATAGGGCCAGCCACCAACTGAGGAAAGAAGGCGACGTAGAGACAGAAATCTCTCACGTTTCTCGTTGGTTCGACGTCCCCACGATAGACGTCAATGGAGTAACTCATGGCTTGAAACGTGAAGAAGGAAATGCCCACGGGCAAGACGATTTGCACGGAGGGCATTCCAAGGGAAATGCCGATCAGACCCATGAAATCGACGAATTCACCAGCGAAGAAGTTGAAGTACTTGAATGTTCCCAAGAGCGCCAAGTTGAGCGCAATGGATACAGCGATCAGGGTTTTTCGTCGGCGCTTCGTGTTCGAGTTTTGAACTCCTAAAGCCACGGCATAGTTGACTAAAGTGACCAAGAGAATGAGGGATAAAAAGCGCCAATCCCATGAACCGTAGAAGTAGTAGCTGGCGCAGAGAAGCATGCGATTTTGCCAATGATGATTCAAGAAGCGATAGAGCAGCATCACCACGGCGAAGAAAACCCAGAATGTGTAGCTATTGAAAAGCACTTAGTCTCGCATGGCCCCAAATACACCTTCTAAATGAGTTTGCATTATACGCAGATCCCCATAGTGCGCAATGCGGCCACCAGACTCTTGAGTTCCTGAGGGGTATGAGCGGCGGTCACGCTGAGTCGAAGCTTGGAGTCGCCATCTTCAACCGTGGGGGGACGAATCGCGGGGACGGCGAAACCGAGATCGAGGAGCTTGGCAGAGGCTTCCGTGGCAAGCCGAGGGCTGGGCATAGGGATAGGGAAGATCGGTGTGTCGTTTTCTTGATGGAGTAAGTGAGCGAGAGTCTCGATATTCTTTGCCAGTCGTCGTCTGGGGGTGGAATCTTCCATGCCGAAGGGAATCGCTTGCGTTGCTGCTACCACTGTCGGGACAGGAAGAGCTGTGGAGAATACTTGGGATCGCCCTCGATTGAAGAGCAACTGTTTCATCTTGTTATTCGTCGCCACGAACCCGCCCAATTGCCCAAATGCTTTGCTGAGTGTTCCGCATTGGAAGAGAATATCACCACTGACGCCCGCGGCCTCAGCCAAGCCACCTCCATGGGTGCCAAAAATCAAAGTGGCATGAGCTTCATCAAGATGCAGTTGGGCACCGGTCTCTCTTGTGACTTCGACCAACGATTGCAAGTGGGCTTTCTTGCCTGTCATGCTGAATAGCGAGTCCGAGACGATGAGCTTTCGGGGCCGTCGACACCGGATCAATTGCTCTTTGAGATCAGCGATGTTGCAGTGGGCGAACACGCGGATTTCAGTCTGCCTTCTTGTGGCGAGATTGCAGCCGTCGATGATGCTTGCATGGTTACCTGCGTCTGAGAAGATGGCCAAATCTGGGCCAGCTAAGGCACTCAAGAGCCCTAAGTTGGCGGCATAGCCGCTGGGGAATAGGAGACTTGTCTCAGTTTTCTTGAGGGTGGCAAGTTGGGACTCGAGCCGGTCGTGGGCGGGGCTCCTCCCGGAAATCAGCGCTGAAGCTCTCGGGCCAGAACCTTCGTTGGACCAGGCATTTCTTCCGGCCCGGATGACATCTTTATGGGTCGATAAACCTAAATAGTCATTGGTTGAGAACAAAACTGTCGATGCAAAAGCGTCTGTGAC
>WFTN01000197.1 GCA_015485455.1 Planctomycetota bacterium
GTCCAGGTAGAGCAATCCAATCTCGTCAAGAAGTTGGCGAACCTCTTGGTAGTTTTCGACCCAGGCTAGGACTTCCTCCCGTTTATCGCCTCCTGCGCAGCGGACGAAATTAATCCATTCGAGTACTTGAGAGATGTCTTGAAAAAGGCACCTAAAACGAGCGCTGATGAGGCCAGCGCCCTGACTCCTCGGAACTGGAAGGCAGCAAGAGACGCCGCCACCACTCCTGACTCCGTCTGAAGGACTGAGCCGACTCACTGCCTCCCCCCAACAACTCATCAAATTGACGGCTATTGGGCTAACAGGCAGGCCATAGGATGGAAGAGATCCTTACTCTTTTCGCAAGCGGTGGCGTAATCAACTCTGAGGGAAAACGAAAGGGCAAACTATGGGTCGCTTACCCTGGAGTTGAGGATGACACGAGGGCGAAGGTCGATTCTGTTGTCGTAGACGTGCCTTCTGCACGAATCTCCAACGTCGGCGTAGACGCCGAGAGGTATTGAACGCTCTTGCATTGCTATCGCAGAGACAAGGTCTCCGCCAAGGCTCGCAAATGGCATGACTTCGAACCGAAGGCCGTAAGGACTGCCAAGTCTTCAGGGATAAACGCCAAGTCAACAGGGCTCCGAAGAAGCACAACCACCAAATCACCCTGGTGATTCGCAGCTTGCAACATGAGGCGATCCAGCTCCTCTTTGTCCCCAGCCAAATTGCAAGCCAGAAAGATCCGACCGCACTTTTGCGGAGAACGATCAACAGGAAGGTAGGAAGAAAACTCTTCTGACAATCTGGGGTTGGAACACCGACAAAGATGCCAGTGGATTTCCCCCAGCCTTTCCCCCACGTTCTGAGGATCTCGAAGAAAAGTAACGCCAGCCCTGGCGACAGATTGTGCCAATTCTTGATGTTTCTCGCTGTCTATTTGATCAAGAGTTGGTTTGTCTGGGCGATAGAGAGAGATGATTCTTGCAACCGCAGCTTCATGCTCATCTCGGCTGAGTCGGCCATCGCTCAAAGCCTCACTCAGAGCAAGAGCTGCTTCTCTTTGCAAGTCGTGACGATGACAAATGACCATGAGGTCATGGCCCGCCATTGCTGCTTTCACAACGGATTCTCCCATAGAACCCAACTCCGCGGCCCCCCCCATTTCCAGGTCATCTGTCATGATGCAACCACCAAATGACATTTTCTCTCTCAAGTATTCATTCACCAGGATAGGGGAGGATGTTGCCATGTTGACAGCATCGATTTGGGGTAGGCAAACATGAGTCGTCATCACTGCCAAAGGAAAGCCATCTTCTTCCAAGACATCGGCAAAGATCTTCATGTGGGGCTCTATCATATCTTCAGCCTTGGCATGAATCACTGGCAAACCAACATGGGGGTCAACCACTGCCAAGCCAAGCCCAGGAAAATGCTTCAAGCAAGCCGAGCACCCTCCTTGACCAAGACCACGAACTGTAGCTCGCGCCAAGGCAACCACACGACTTTGATCAGAGCCAAATGACCGAAAGCCAACAATCGGGTTATCATCCCCCACCTGAAGATCCACAACCGGGGCTAAGACCAGATCAATTCCGCAAGCAGACATTTCTTGCGCCAAAGCTCGCCCCACTTCTTCCCCAGTCTTCTCATGGGAGCCAGCACCCAAAGTCATATTGCCAGGAAAAACAGTTACACCCTTTTCCAAGCGCAAGACGCTCCCGCCTTCCTGATCCATGGCAATGACCAAGGGCCAGTCGACCAACGACCGAATTGAGTCTGTGAGACGACGTGTTTGCTGAGCGTCAAGAACGTTTCGGGCAAAGAGAATGACACTCCTGGCTCCCGTTTCAATCAAGGTCTCAGCGAGATCGGGATTCACCGAGGTGCCGCTAAAACCAATCATCAAACGGGCTCCTCCCTTAAGTTCGCTCATCTTTGCCCGGCCTTCTTAGGAGGAAAGCTCGTAGCGATGGCAAATGCCACAAGGGTCCCGAAAACAGAGTTCCATGTCCAAGCAAATGGTGCTTGATGGAGGTCAAACAACTCCTGGCTGAAGCGTGACGCCAAGATGGCAGAAATGGTGACGACGATGGCAAGGACATTGCCCAAGTCTCGCCCCCTCTTGGTGAGCACCCCACACAGAAACACCCCCAACAAGGCCGGAAACACCCAAGTGAGAACCTCAAGTCCAAACCGCAGGACTCCAAAACCTTGATCCGCGTCCCCGGCCACTGTGCTTGTGTAGACAATCCAAGCAATGCCACTGAGTAAGATGCCGAATCCAAAAGAAAAACGACGTCCCACCCGAAGCAACTGAGCGTCTTTGGCATCAGGCTCCACGAAGGGCTGCCAAATACAGGTCACAGCAGTTGAAGACAATGCAGAGATGGCTGAATCGAGACTCGACATAGCGGCAGCACAAATACCGGCAATGATCAGCCCCTTCACTCCCACAGGAAGTGTCGTCAGAACAAACCAGGGAAAGATATAATCATAGCCCTTAGCCGGGCTGGATTCCCCGGCGTCCAAGGCAATCTCTGCTGCGAGAGATGCGGCTCCGGCGTCACCCCCGACCCGGCACCAAAGAGCCGAGCCAACAGAAAGAAAGACCACAACGATAGGAACACTCATGGCCGCTGACAGCCAAAAACTCCGGCGGCCTTCTTGAGCTGTCTTGCACGTCAAGGCTCGCTGCATCATGTCTTGATCCGTGCCCATCATCGCCGTGGTGAGAAACATGGTCCCCATGACACCAGCCCAAAAACTAAAGCCGTTGCTCAAGTCAAAGCCGAAATCGAATACGCGCAGTTTATCAGAACCGCTCGTCGTCTGAGCAGAAGACAATTCAGAAATCATCTCTGTCAGGCTTCCATCGAATCCCAAGACAAGGGCGATGAGAGCCACAATGCCCCCTCCAAAAAGCAAGACTCCTTGAATTGCGTCGGTGTAGATGACTGAACGGATACCTCCAACGATGGTGTACGCGAAGGCTAAAATCGCGATCATGGCGATGGCAACTTTGAAGTCCAGCCCTAAGACAACGACTAAAGCGATAGCAGCACCATAGAGCCGCACACCACTTCCCAAGGAACGCCCGACAAAGAACAAGCAGGCAGCCAACGTTCGTGAAGCTGTACCAAAACGAGTTTCTAAGTAACCATAAACCGTGAACACCTCCGCCCGGTAATAAGCCGGAATCAGGATACGGGCCACAATCAGCTTGCCGAGAATAGCGCCCAGCGCGAATTGCAAGTAGCGCCAATCTCCACGTAAGCTCTGGGTCGGTACGCTGATGAATGTGAGAGCACTGGTTTCCGTAGCCAAAAGAGAAAGCCCAGCTAACCACCAAGCAATACGTTTTGAACCTAAGAAATAGTCATGAGTGGTGGACTGCTTTCGCCCCACAACAAATCCAATCGTCGCCACCACGACCAGGTAAGCCACGACAATCAGAATATCAACGGTGTGCATCATGGGAGGAGGTGGGCCCAATCAGGGGTCAATGATCCTTGGTGAGCAATGATCGCCCGCTTGAATTCTGGGGGCAATTGCAACGCGTCAAAGTCCTCAGTGAAGTCTGCCTCGAGAACCGTTGGCAAGAATTTCTTGAGGGCCCCACTAAACACCCGAGAAGAATCGTTGGCCAGTTCAGTTGGCAGAATCTCCACCGCCATGACCAACAGTCCTTTCCCGAGAAATCCATCTGTCATGGTTCTTGAATCAGGATGGTAGACAAAACAAGGGTGGTCTGGGTAGGTCGCTTTGAGTGTGACCTCGATACCACCTTCTAGGTCACAAGAAACATCGCCGATGACCTGAAGACGTGGCATCTCGCTTCTCTCAAAGATAGAAGCGATTGCGTCCTTGGAAATAATCTTGGGATAACGCGCATCCCAAAAGTGCCCAGTCACCATCATAGTAATATTGTCTAAGTGATCCTCAAAGGCAGACTCATACCCCTCAGGGTTTTGGCGAAAGTCTTCTCGATGAAACTTCCCCCCGTCTTGACGACGATAAAGATGTTCTTCGTCGAAAACGACGAGGTGAATTCGGTGAGGATTTTTGTGAGCGACGCCACCCTCCAATTCAGAGACCGAGAGCTCAAGAGGATTCAAGGCGGCTAAGACTTCCCGGGCTCCCGCCGCCACATTGCCAGTGCCAGTAATTCCACAGACAAATGGTTGAAGAAAATCTGGCATACCATCCGAGTCAATTGTGGCCCGAACCTTCCGAACCTCTTCTAAGCCTTCTGACAGATTTTCATAGAAACGCGCTTGCTTGAGACTTGAGAATGGCGAATTCAGTCCATGTACCGCAAGCCTTTGACCCAAGGCCCAAAGAGTATTGAGCATACCTGCTTGTCCAGCTTGGCGACCAAAGAAAACGAGGCGATTGCCGTTGTCGTTCTTGACCAACTCATAATCAAGCAAGGTACACTTGAGCTCGAGGATTTTTCGCAACAAAGGAATATTGTATTCCTGTCCTTTGATCGTGTGAGAAAAGAACAAGTGAGGCTTTCCTGGGTGTAATTTATCCATAGGCATTTCCTTAATGCCAATGAAGAAATCGCAAGAAGAAAGATCATCCGTGAGCTTGGCGCCAGCGTTTTCGTAAGTGCTGTTGTCAAACACACGATAGGGAGAAGGCTCAACGGAAAACTCCAAAGATGATTGGGCCATCAGATCTGCCACATCCATGGGAGTAATCGGGGCTCGACGCTCACAAGCGGTCTTCCACTCTCTAACAATGCCAATCATTTTCGACACGAAACCACTCCAGGATAAGGACTTGCTACATTGCGTTCTTATTCATCTTCAGACAGAGGAGATTCTGTCGATAAGTTAGACATGGAGATCATAAGCATTGGACACCAGGGCTTTCAACAAGCCCAGCGCCGCGCATCGGCTCAGGCTGAGAAACTGGTCAAAAACGGTCCAGAAATCGACAATATCATCGGACTGAAGGCTGCCGAGCAAGAAGCCGCCATTGCAGCCAAAGTCATCAAAGTTGGGCGGGACATAGAAGACAGCCTCTTGGACATTCTGGCTTAGCCAGACCCTGGTGTTCAAGGATCCGTGGTTAAGGCCCCCGTCTGGCTTTGATACGAAGGGGCTCCAATACTCTCTTATTCGCTCCCCGGCCTACGTCAACTGCGATAACGAAGGAGTCCCCCGCTGTTGGCGGTACAAGCAAGGGGACGGCTAACACCATTGATTCCCCAGGCTGAATCCCGGTCAACGGAAAAATGAGGCCCATAGGGAATCCGATGGAATCGCCTTTGCCATCAAGCAATTCGGCTCCCAAATATTCCGTTCCTAAAGCCATGCCCCCCACCATAGGGGCACTTTCTTTGAATAAGGTGACGCGCACCAACAAAGGAATCACCCCACTCTCACCTTCCTTGGGCCCTTGCCCTGGAAGAAGTTCAATTCTTCCCAGACACTTGCGACGAGGACTTCTCGCAATCGCCAAAAGGCGATCGACGATGAGTCTCTCTTGCGCTCCCTCTTTGTCACCTTTCACAAAAAAGTCGGCCATCGGCAAAAGATCTGTCCGCTTTCCCCAAGCATTGGCAAGAATAGAAGCGTCCAATACTAAGCCATAATCCAGAAGCCCGGATTGGGCCATTTTCTCAATTCCTTGCTGAAGCAAGGTGAAACACTGAGCAATCGTCTCCTTCTTACCATTAAAAAGATGCTTCGCCCGAAGCGCCAATCTCTCAGCCTCAATGGCGTTTTCTTGCCAGGAAGAGAATCGAGCGTCATTGGCAATGGCTTTCAAGGCCAGATTGCGTAGACCTTGGTCAGGAGAACAAAGGACTCGCCGTAGAATCGGCGAGGACAACTCAAAAGGAAAAAACTTGCTCACTTGAACTGCCGCCGCTGTTTGCTCGGAACTCATAGACCCCAAACCAATCCTTGTGTAAAGGGCCGGAAGAAAATCATTGTCCCCGATGCGAACCAAGACTTGGGCAACAAGGGTATCCAAATCAACATCGTTTCCCGGCCCACTAAAGATCTGGTGAAGAGCCGGAGACAATTCCACGTCACCGCAGACCCGTCGGGCCAGAAAAGGAAGAATCCTATGGGGGCCGGTAAACTCAGGCATCACCAATGGGATCTCAGCCAAATCGGTGTCTTCCCCGGCAATAGCCAAGAACACCCGAGCCTCATTGCGAGTTGCAACATCGCTGCTCTCAACCCGCAGTTTGAGTGCCGCCAACCCCGACTCGATCTTGTGTGTAGCCGTGTAAA
>WFTN01000198.1 GCA_015485455.1 Planctomycetota bacterium
GTTCATGAACTTGGGCGGATTTCTCATTGCTGGCATCGTGGCCAATAACGCCAAGGATGAAACAGTTGAAGGCTTTCGCGGTCTCATTCGCAGGTCACCTATGCTTGCCATTGGTTTCTTCATCTGTTTGATTTCCTTGATCGGATTGCCGCCAACAGGTGGTTTTTCTGGCAAATGGCAGTTACTGCGGGCGGCCTGGGAAAGCGGACTCCATTACGTTGTCTATTTTGCTGTGTTCAACACAGTGATTTCGGTTTGGTATTACGCCAGGATCATCAAGT
Organism: Planctomycetota bacterium; assembly: GCA_015485455.1. GTDB lineage: Bacteria > Planctomycetota > DRQF01 > S139-23. The sequence continues at coordinate 282 of WFTN01000198.1, forward strand.
TGATGTTCTTGGAAGGTGGAGAGGCGACAACAAAAGTTGTCATGCCTGCACCGCTTTCAACATTCGTCGTGCTGATGATTGTACCCATTCTTTACTTGGGTTTGTTCTTCAATTCGGCTGTGGAGTTTATTCGCGGCCTGACGATTTCTGGAATATAGGGTTTGTCCCTCCTTGGGGTGGGATGACTGATGGAGCGAAGATCCTGTGACTAGCAATGTAGACGTATTGACCTCTGTTCTCGCTCTCGAGGACAAGTGCGCTCTGAACTATGTCATGAACTCGGCTTGGCCGGACTCCCACGAGAAGGCAGACAAAGCGGCAGAGGCAGCTTTTCAGGCAGCATGGGCTTCGGAAAAGCCATTCTTGGGGCGTATCGGCCAAGCGATCAGCAATCAAGGGGATGTCCCGATTCCACTTTTGGATGATTGTTTCGATTTTTCTCCATCACGCCTGAACTTCGCAACTTGGTCTCATCTCTTGACTGTTGTCCCAGAGCTGATTGAGGTTGAGATCGATTGGCTCAATGAGTTGCTCAATAACGATCTTGATCAAAACGTCCGAAGCTTGATCGAAGAACTCATCACCGAAAAGGAGCAGGGTGCCAGCGACATTGTCGCTCTTGCAGAGAAGCAAGCTGAGGCCCGAGCTCAGGCCGAAGCTGGTGAAGTGGTTGCTGATGACGTGGGCGGTGGTGGAGATAGTTTCCGCGACGCAGACATGCCCATCGAAGATCGGCTGGCCTTAGCTGCTGGCAAAGACAAATTCACCCAACTCTGGGCTGCTATGGCTCAAACGGATTGCACGGCATGTGGTTATGATTGCGAAGGTTATGCCCAAGCAATCGCCGATGGCGAGGACAAAGATCTGGGTAAGTGCGTGCCAGGGGAAGATGCCACTGCGAACGCCATCAAGAGTATTGTCGGTTAGTCCAACTCCTTCTGAGGTTTGAAACAAAATGAGCAACCAGCCCGACATCTCGGTGGTGGTTGCTTCTTTTTGTGGTGAAGCCACTTTGGCCCGCTGCCTGGGGCGCATACTAGTTCAAGCTGGCGATGGAGTTGAGGTCATTGCGGTAACGCAGGAAGATGAATCCGCTCGTCAAAGGCTGTCCCAGAAATTCCCATCGGTCTTAATTTTGGGTTCTCAAGAAGAGAAAACTGAAGATCCCCGTTTGATCGAAACTCGGGTATTTCGTTTGCGCAGTCAAGGTGTTCACGCCGCCCGTGGCTCTTTGATCGTTCTGACGGAGGATCACATCATCACCAATCCTTTGTGGCTGCAATCGATCCGCAAAGCCCATGAGGTCGAGCATCTTGTTGTGGGTGGGCCGGTGGACCCGGGGGAGACCGCAGGAATTTACGTTTGGGCTCTTTACTTGTGCGAGTACGTTCAGCTCATTCGTCCTATGCCCGCCGGGCCCGCTGCCTATGTCTCGGGGGTGAATGCTTCCTATCGCCGGGAGTCCCTCCTGCAGTGCCAAGACGTTTGGCGGGAAGCCTTCTTCGAGAATGAGGTAAATGACGCGCTCCAGGCCCAAGCACATCAACTGTGGTTGGCTCCGGACGCCTGGATTGAGAGTGAGCTCTTGTTCCCTTTCAAGAAAGCCAGAAGTCACCTTCATACAGGGGGCTGGCGTTTCGGCTGTTACCGCCGGGAGAAAAGCACAGGGGCTGAGCTTTTGAAATGGCGCCTCACTCTACCTTTAGTACCCCTATTTCACCTTTGGAGAATCGCCAAAGTCATGGTCACACGCCGACCACGGTGTTTGCCGAAGTTGTTGTTTGGTTTTCCTATTGTCTTGACTCTCGTCCTTGCCTGGTCCTGGGGCGAAGCCAGAGGCCTTCTGGGCTCAGGAAAAACCTCCGACTTCGGCCCCAAGGAAACAGGCCAGTTTTCTTAACGTTTCATGGTTGTTCGACCACGGCTGTCTACAGGCAAAGAGATGTCACCAAAGCGCGAGCCAATCTTGGCATCACCGATGAAACCATAATTGGCTTCTTGTCCTCCCAACATGCGGAAGGCGGCCAGTCCGAGAGAGGCTGGGCTCAACTCCAATCTGAGGCCAAATGTACCGTCTTCTCCTGGAGCCAGGTTCAGTGTCTTGCCCATGGCCCCTCGGAAGACTCTCTTGCCCGCCAACTCAAAATCGTAACCGATGTTGTCGACTGAGATGGGGAACTGGTTTCCATTGCCAAACTTGAAGTCGATGTTGGCTACTGCTCCGTTCAAGCCGAATGATTCCCAGGCGAAATTCTCGATAGAAATGTTGGGGACTGCCGGAATGGGGAATTCTCCGCTCTTTTGCAAAGGAATGCGAAAGGCACCGAAGGAGGGGAGATCTAAGTTGAGGCCCATTGTGGCCTCGTAGGGGATGACCGCTCCGGGTTTGACATCGGACAGGACGCGCATGGCATCAGCGAAGGGAATGTGCGCCACCACGGGAACAACACGACTGTTCATAGCTGGGATGAATCCTGGGTCATTCACGGCTCCAGCAAGGAATTGATTACCCTTATTTGACAGCGCAAAGTCCAATCCGAGAATTGGCAAATCGACGCCATAAGGATTGTCGACAGAAACATCAAAAGTCACTGTGGCTGATTGGGCGTTCAAGTTAGACAATCTGGCTCCAACAATCGATGCACTCGGCCGATTTTCTCCAATGAGTTTGTCCAAGGTTGAGCAGGAAGAGATCAAGAAAAATGAGAAAAAGATCAAGAAAAGGCTCAGGATACGTTGGCTGATCATTGTGGTGAACTCCCCGAATTTAGGCGTTGTGATGCCTTTGAAGGCGTTTTGAATGAAACTATTGTATCTCAATAAGAGAATGTTGTAGCTGAGAAACAATGTTCCAACTTTTGGACGGCTTAACGTATTAGCTGTGATCCTATTTGCAACTCCTCGCATCAAGAATAACAAGCTCAAGCGCGACGCTGACTTGGAGAGTCCCAACGGTCAGATTCCCTGATTGGTTCCGACTTTACATAATTCTGCCGTGGTTTCTGCATAGGATCTTCCTTAGAATGGGAGCGCTGCAAATTCTGCAGCGTGCCGGAAAAGAGGATGGAGGAGGGGCGCGTGTTTCCTCATTCAGATTCCTTCGAATTGTCGTTTATATCAAGACGAGGTTTTACAATGCAGAAGCTTACAACATCTAAGCTATGTGTTGCCTTGCTTATGGTCGCTTTGACGGTCATGAGTGCGTGTGCATCACAGCAGCAAAAGAACAGGCGCAAGCCAGCCAAGAAAATGGCAAAAGTCGAAAAGAAGATGGCCGCCCCAACGATGGGCAACATGTCTGTCCTTCACGTTCCCACCGGCGAGATGGCGACAAGTGCAGTCACCTTAACCAATTCATCGCCTTACGAAGTCAACTTGGGTCAACCATACGACTACGAAATCACAGCAACCAACTTGACTGCTGGTGATCTTGAAGGTGTCACTGTAACAGACGTCCTTCCCATGGGAATGGAATTCATTAGTTCTGACCCAGCCACAACAAGCGCCGATGGCCAACGCCTTATCTGGGCACTTGGAACTTTGGCACCAGGCGAAAAACGCACTATTCGCGTTCGCGCCAAGGCAACACAAACCGGTGACATCACACACTGTGCTGATGTGACTTACAACCAATCTGCTTGTGTCAAGACTGCTGTCGTCGAGCCAGCACTCAAGTTGACCAAGACAATGACACCTAATGTTTTGACATGTGATCCAATCACAGTTGTCATGACTGTCGAAAACAACGGTACTGGCGTTGCCAAGAACGTTGTTGTGCGTGCCAATCTCCCAGCCGGTTTGACCATGGCTGACGGAAGCACCCAAATGGAAGCCATGATTGGCGACTTGCCTGGTGGTTCTCAGCGTGAAATCCGTGCTCAACTCATGGCCAGCAGAACCGGTGAGTACACCTGTGATGCTGTCGCTACAGCAGATAACGGTCTTCGTTCCGAAGCAAGCGCGTCTACTGTTGCGACGAAGCCTGAGCTGACCATCTCCAAGACCGGTCCAGATCGTACCTACGCTGGCAAGACTGTTTCTTACGAAATCATGGTCAAGAACATCGGCAATGGCGATGCGCGGGACACCGTCGTTTCTGACGCACTCCCTGCTGGCACAAGCTACGTGAGCTCTACACCTGCTGGCAGTGTCAATGGTGGCACCGTCAACTGGAACTTGGGAACACTCGCTGCTGGCGATGAGCGTACTGTCACCGTTGTTGTTCGTGCCAACACGATCGCAACTATCACCAACAACGTCCGTGCTTCTGCTTACTGCGCCGACGCAGTCAGCGCTTCGCATACGACTGAAGTTAACGGTATTCCAGGTATCTTGATGGAAGTTGTTGACGTCGAAGAC
>WFTN01000199.1 GCA_015485455.1 Planctomycetota bacterium
GAGAAAAATGACCCAGTGCACACATGGAGCTTGGCGACCATCGATGAAGCTGGAGGCTGGAAGAAGCACTATCAAAGAGTCGAGCAATACATGTCGACTGAGCTTTTCACTGTGAACGAAAATGAAGCAGTCGATCTTGTTGCTTGCTTGATGGATTGGCGTCACATTCGCCATGTTCCTGTGGAGGACGACGATCATCGTTTGGTCGGTATTGTCTCTCACCGAACCTTGCTGCGTCTGGTGGCCAATAGCTGGTCTGCGGGAAGTGGGGCTCCTGTCCCTGTCAAAGACATCATGCACACGGATCTGGTAACGGTTGGACCTCGAGCGACCACCTTGGATGTCATCGAAGTTATGAGAACCAATAAGGTGGCTTGCCTTCCCGTCATTCAGGAAGGGCGTTTGATCGGATTGGTCACAGAATTTGACTTAATTCGCATTGCTGCACCCATGTTAGAACGCGCTCTTCGTGAGTGATTAATTTTGTTTCATTCTCATTTGCTACTTGCGCTTCAGGCGCCGAGGTGACTGAGACTTTCGACAAACAGCGATGCCTGCTCAAGTCGAGCTTCTGTGTCAGGGAAGAGATCATTCATTTGTTCTAAGAGCTCTTGGTCCGCATCGTCTGAGATCAATCCGGCAATATGGGGATAGAGCTCTCGTTCTTCATAGCTCAAGTGGTCGTGGCTCAAGCTGCTGTATCCCATGGCATTCCACAGGAAAGAAGCCTTCAGTTCTCGGGTGGCGAACGAGGATGCGGCTCGCATAGCCTCAATGTAGTGCCGGCCATCTTCATGATCATGAAACAGGCGCCGACCGAGATGAGATTCTCCTGGATGAGTTCTTTGAACGTGAGCAAAGAGCACTTGCTCTTCCCGTTGATGGTGAAATTCCTCGATGAAGGAATCGATGAAGGCCACGAGTCTGTCGACGTCCCCGTGGAAGTCCTCGTTTTGCTCCAGTTCTAAGCAGATTCTTCGAAAGTGTCGAAGAAAGCGGCCGATGATTCCGTGGTCCCGTTGCAAGGACTTGAGTGTTTCGCTTTTTTGTATTTGACACATGAATGGCTATCGCAGCTCAACGAGACTGGGAATTGCGCAGTATTTCGTACGCTTTTAACATGGGTTCCGCCAGGTCCAGGGCGCTAATAACACCCACAGCAGACTTGCCTTCCATCACCAAGACATGATGAATCCGGTTTTCTTTCATGAGGGATGCAACCTCCGGAATGGTCGAATCCGGAGAGCAGCTGATCACCGCCGGACTCATGGCCTCCAAAGCCTGAGAATCGCGCCAATCGCCATCACCGCTGAAACTGAAATGAACTAAATCGGTTTTACTTATGATCCCTCGAAGTTCGCCATTTTCATGAACTATGGGAAGAACGGATATGCGACGTGTTTCCATCGTTGCCGCGACTTCCGACAGGGATGTTTCCCCGATGGCAACGATAGGCTTTTTCATTAGGTTCTTGGCTCTTGCGAACATGTCTTGCTTCCCTTAATTGCCCTGTCGTCCCAGCTCTTCAACCAGGTAGTTCTGAAGGACTTCATTTTCGGCTTGTTCGTGCTTGCGCACCTTTTCAAGGGCCTTGATGATGGAATCCTTGTAGTGATTCAAGGAGCCATCATCGTAGGATTCTGTTTCCAAGTCTTGAAATAAGGTCCTCAAATCCTTGTGATCTTTGCGGAGGGCATTGACTTGACGGGCCAGTTGAGGTGCATTGAGCAGGACTTCCCCCATATAGCCTTCATTCTCCTCGTAATCGAAATGGGCGAGAATGACTTTTCCTAATTTTCGTTGCTCCCGTTCCAAGATGTACCGAGAACGGGCTTCGTCCAAAATCTCGTTCGGAGCCATCACCAACATGATGAGGCGGTCCATGGCGTAGTCCAGGTCATGGTGCTGGGCCAAGACATTTTCTGAACGTTTCATGAGTTTTCCTTTGTTCCACGTTCTTCGTGGAGGTGGAATTTTTCCATGCGATAGCGGATTTGGTCGCGGCTCATATGAAGGAGCCGTGCTGCCGCTGATTGGTTCTTCTTGCTCAGCTCTAGGGCTCGCTTGATGAGGTCCTTCTCGAAGGACTCGAAGTCTAAACCTTGAGGTCCCAAGATCATTTCAACCTTGGTCTTTGACTGGCTTCCTTCTTCCTTCGAGATGGTCCGGGGGAAGTCACTGGCACTGAGAGTGGGGCCATCGGTCAAGATCATCGCTCGTTCGATCACATTGCGCAGTTCCCGGACGTTTCCTGGCCACGAGTGGGTCCGCAAAGCGTCTTTCATGTTGTCATCAATGCCACTGATGGGCTTGCGGAATTCAATGGCATAGGTGTTCATGAATAGGTGAGCCAAGTCGATGACGTCTTCGCTTCGATCTCGCAAGGGTGGGATTTCTACGGGGATCACAGAGAGTCGATAGAACAGATCTTCACGGAACTCTCCCTTTTTCATTTTGTCTTCGAGATCTTGGTTGGTGGCGGCAATGACACGGACATTGACTTCGATCTCCTTTGTGCCTCCAACCCGCCGGAAGGTGCGCTCTTCCAAGAAGCGGAGCAACTTGGCTTGTAGCGGTAAAGGCATGTCACCGATCTCGTCCAAGAATATCGTGCCTCCATCGGCCAATTCGAACAGGCCAGCCTTGGCGGAAACTGCCCCAGTGAACGAACCTTTTTGGTGGCCGAAAAGTTCGCTCTCCAAGAGGTTTTCGCTGAAGTCTGTGCATGTCACTGTCATCAAGGGGCGGTCTGCCCGTTCAGACGTATAGTGGAGGCGTTTGGCAACCACATTCTTGCCGGTGCCGCTCTCGCCCAAGATGATGGCGGTGGATGCGCCAGCAGCGTTGAGCTTCTTGATCATGGAGTCCAATTCCACCATCGCAAGAGACTTGCCGATGAGTGTTGGCGCCCGTTCATCGTCTTGGCTTGACAGACGTAGACGTTCTACTTCTCGGCGAAGTTTTGTGGTTTCTAAGCCCCGCTTGACATGTTCCAAAACTTCCGGGAATTCGAAGGGCTTCTTGATGTAGGTGTAGGCTCCGGCTTGCATGGCTTCGACGACTCCTTCGATGGAGCTATAGGCGGTCATCATGATGGTGACTTGGCCTGGGCATGTGCCAGCTATGCGCTTAAGGACCTGGAGCCCGTCCAAATCTGGAAGTTTGTAGTCGAGAAGAATGAGATCAACGAAA